>NZ_JBFUGE010000485.1:0-4550 GCF_056403075.1 Ideonella sp. P3_A4
GTGCAAGGGCTTCACCACAATGTTGCACGGGCACGACAAGGCGGCCGCGCACGCCCAAACACGGTGCGCAGGCCGGGAAACGTCGCCGTCAACGGCGGCGGATGAAGACGTCGTCGACGAAGTGGGTCGAGGGCGAGACCGGGTCCGGGCAGGGGTTGCGGCCGGCGGCCGAGTTCGAATACCAGCCGCCGAAGCCGATGCGGTTGATCGGGTTGGGCAGGGCGCCCACCAGGTTCATGCCGGTCCGCTCGATCAGCTTCTGGCCGTTGACCCAGACCCGCAGCAGCCCGTCGGCGAGGCCAGGCTGGTTCAGCCGGACCTCCGTGCGGATGGCATACCAGCGCTCACGCCGGAACACGAAGGGCGCATCGACGATGCCCCAATCGACCGGCCCGCCGTTGTAGGCGATAGACAGGTAGGCGGTGTCGGTCAGCCCGCAGTAGTTGCTGTCGGGCGCCGAGGCGCGCGACTCCAGCACGATGTCGAAGGCATTGCGCTGGCTCGCGGCGTCGAAGGCGCTCAGGCGCAGGATCTTCAGCCCGGCGGCGAAATCGAAGCCGCGGGCGTAGAAGTCGTGGAAGCCGACGACGACGTGGCGCGCCTCGATCTCGCGTGTCGCGCTGCCCACGTCTTCGTTATGCTCGAAGCTGACCTTCAGCGCCTGCTCGCCCGAACGGCTGCGCTCGGTCGACGGCACGATGCCGTGGATGCTGATCCAGCCGTTGCAGCCCGCTTGCGGTGGCTGGGCCCAGCAGGCGGCTGACTCTTGCTCGAGGTCGCTTTCGAACAGCAGCTCGCCGGACTGGGCCGTGGCCGCGGCCAGCCAGGCGGCGGTAAGCGCCAGCAGCATTCGCCGCACCCTCATGGCGTTCGCGGCTTGACGCCCCAGACCGGGTCGTCGTTGTAGCCCGCGGCCTGCACCGGGAAGTTGGACGCATGGATGATGCGGTTCCAGCCTTCCGCCGCGCCCGGGGCTCCGTGGTCGACGGCGTACGAGATCGCTGGCATCAGGTTGCCCCAATAAGCGGTCGCCTCGGTGGGGTAGCCGCTTTCCAGTGGCTCGCCGAGGTTGCCGCTGGTGGGCAGTTCCATCGCGCGCGCCACCTCGCCCCAGTTCGCATACCAGGGGCCGCTGCCGTCTGACCAGTCGGCGTCGTTGGTCTTCGCAAACGGCACGTTGTACTGCGCGGCGTAGCGATAAGAGAACGCGCCCGCGCCGCTACCGCCCATGCGCCCGACGATGGCCTTGTACTTGTGGGCGCGAAAGGCCTCCAGCCTCGTCTGGCGCGACGGGCTGTTCACGCCCAGCTCGCTCAGGTAGCCGACGACGCCGGTGAAGAAGTCGTCCATCCACGACGCGCCTTCCCACGGGTCGGTGTTGGTGTAGTGGTCATAGGGCTCGACCAGGCCCAGCGGGTTGTTGGCCGTCGCGACATAACGCGCGTGGTAGTGGTCGATGTTGCCGTCGACGCTGGCAACCAGTTCGGCATGAAGCGTGTCTTTGTCGGGTGTCAGTGCGGCGGCCTGGGCCAGCGTGCGCAGGGCCCACGCGGCACCGCGGGTGATGTTGGCACCGGCGCTGCTTTCGAACACACCCTTCGCGAATTGGCGCGTGGTGTCGGAGTTCTTCAGAAAGTTGGTGGTGGCCACGAACTGCGACTCTTCGAGCGCGTAGTGCCAGCCACTCACCAGGTAGGCCATCGCGCCGACGGAGGGGTGGTGCGGCGAATCGTAGGTGGGCGGCACGCCGCCACTGGGGGCGGGCGTGTAGCTGTTGGTGCTCGACGCGCCGATGTTGGACACGCCCGAGCCGTCGCTCATCACCAGGTGCGGGTAGGCCGACAGCTTCAGCGGGCGGTTGGTGGTCTCGTCGCGGTAGTGCACGCCATAGCGGCCGGCGGCGAAGGTGTTGACGAGGACCGCCTTGTACGCACGCGGGTCGCCCAGCGTGGTCAGGTAGGCCACGTCCCACTCGGGCAACAGACCGATCGAAGGGGCATAGCCGGTGGCGCCCATCTCGGCCGGAAAGTCGCCGCGCATCAGCGGCGTGTAGCTGGTGCTCAGGCGCCCGTACAACGGGCTGCTCTTGACGGTGGCGCCGCGGTAGTTCGGCACCAGCCGGGTCGCCATCAGGTAGGCCGCATCGTGGCGCGGCGTGATCTGCGGGTCAGTCGCGCCGAACCAATGGGTCAGCGTGCTGCCGCTGGCCAGTACCGCGCGCTGGTGGTTCAGCAGCGTGAGGCTCTGGTTGAAGCGCGTCGTCGAGCCCAGCGTGAAGCTGACGTTGCCCGAGCGGGCGCCGGGCTTGGGCACGTTCAGGTAGCCGTTCTCGACCCACGGCAGCACCTCGATCCGGCCGCCCTTGTAGCTGCGCACCTCGAGCCAGACCACCAGGTGCTTGTCGCTGCCGATCGGTTGGCGGTAGGTGAACGACGACATCTGCGGGCCGCCGACGACTGTGCGCTCAGGTGAGGCCCAGTCGTCCACGCCCCAGGCCGCTGTGCCATAACTGCCAAACTGCACGCTGGCTGTCAGGCCCGCTTTGGCCAGACTGGCCGGGCCGATGGCCTTGCCGGTGCCGGCATCGGGCGCGGTGCTCAGCGTGACGGTCTTCGGCACCTGCGCCGACAGCGTGGCGCGGCCCGACAGCACGGCGAACTTGGCGCTGCCATCCGGCCAGCGGTTCTTCACGACGAACTGGAAGCTCGGCAGGTCGGCGACGAGCACCTGCGATTCAGGCACGTCGCCCTGGCGCAAGGCCTGGCCGATCGTGAACGGTAGCTTGGTGCCACCCGTGGCGCTGTTCAGTTGCAGCGTGGTGACGGTGCCGGCCAGCGCGGGCAACGCCAGCACGGCCCACGTAGCCGCGGCGAAGCGGCGGATCGAATGCATGTTCATGGTGGGCCTCTCAGTGCAGCTTGAAGATCCAGGCGTTCTGGTCGATGTCGTTGACCAGCGCGAAGACGCCGTACTGCGGCACGTAGCCCCAGCGGCCGAAGGTGCCTTGCGCAGGTGCCGGCACGCCGGGGCCGGCGTTGGTGGCGACCTGCGTCCAGGCGCCGGTGTCCATGTTCAGCGCGTAGACCTTGCTGCCGCCGTGCCACGCGACGATGCGGTCGGCCACCGGGTCATAGGCGATGCCGGGCGATTGCTTCGACGTCACGAATCCAGGTGCGCCGGTGGTCGCCATCGTCGTCATCTTGTTCGTCGCCAGGTCGATGACCTGCACGCCGTTGCCGATCATCACGAACTTGCGGCGCTTGCTGTCGATCGCGGCCGAGAGGTGGTAGTCGACGAACTGCTCGGCGGTGTTGAGCTTGCGGTACTTGTTCGACGCCAGCGTGTAGGCGTAGAAGTCGGCGTTGTCCTTGACGAAGACCTGCTTGGTCGCTTCGTCGTAGACGGCCATCGTGCCGAAGCCGTTCAGCGCGAAGTCCGGGATCATCAAGTGCCACTTCTTCTGCGGGAAGCTGTAGGTCCAGGTCGCCGGCTCTTGATAGCCGCACGGCACGAGCGAGCCGTTGACCGCGAACAAGCGCTTGGCGTGCGTGAGGTAGGCCATGCCGCCGTACGTGTGGCGCGAGGTTGGCGTGCCGTCGGCCAGCGCTGAATGGCAGTCGGACTCCGCGGTGTGCGGGCTCGGGTCGGTGATGCGCTTCATCTTCTTCGTGCCGACGTCCAGCGCGTAGAGCTCATTGCCCCAATAGTCGCTGTGCCCGCCGCCCCAGACCAAGAGGCGTCCTTTGACCGTATCGACCGTACCGCCGCTCCAGGCATAGACGATGTTCGGTGCATAGCCCATTTGTGGTGGTGAGGGCAGCACCGAGCGGATCTTGGTGTTCGGCAGCTCTTGCCATTGGCCGGGCTCGAGCGCTTCGATCCAGGCCGGGCGCGAAGGGTGGGGCGCGGGTTCAGCGGCCCGGATCAACGGCGTGCTCATGGCCGCCGCGGCAGTGAGCAGCAATGCGGCAAAACTTCGAACAGACATGGGTCAAACCTCGTCGTTTTTGGTGGGCGGATCGGGTGTTTTGAAAAGGGGTGTTACGGCGCGCTCCGGCGTGTCCGGTTTGAGTGGCGCGTTGCGAATAACTTGGATGAGGTGGATGAGATGGGGATGACAGACGCGGGGCTTGGACAGGCGGGCCGCACTCGAACCATAAGGTTGAAGTCGGCCTGAAGGTCAACCCACTGCGGTGTTACCAAATGAGAATCGGTGAACTGTCCAAGGCGACGCAGTTGAGCTGCTCGCGCATCCGGTATTACGAAGCCAAGGGCTTGATTCGCGCGGCGCGGCGCGCCAATGGCTACCGCGAATATTCAGCGGACGCAGCGATGCTGCTGAACCTGATCACCAACGCCCAGCGAGCCGGCTTCACGCTCGATGAGATCAAGGCCTTGCTGCCGGCCGACGAGCCCAGCCGCTGGCGGCGAGACCACCTGCTGTTTCATCTGAACGGAAAGATCGCCGACCTGGACGCGCAATTGCAGCGCATGACGGGTAGCCGGCAGGTGCTGCAGTGGCTGGTGCAACAGGTCCAGAGCAAGCCCGA
>NZ_JBFUGE010000486.1:0-4549 GCF_056403075.1 Ideonella sp. P3_A4
GCAGATTGCAAGGCCTACCCCAAGGCCGAGTGGATGAAAGAAGCCGACGCCAAGGCCAAGATCGAAGCACAGGGCTACACGATCAACAAGTTCAAGGTCGACGGCAACTGCTACGAGATCTACGGCAAGAACAAGGAAGGCAAGAAGGTCGAGATCTACTACGACGCCAAGACGCTGGAGCCGGTGAAGTCTGAGATTGAGAAGTAAAAGCCATGCCGGACTCCCGCCCGAGGGAGGACGCCACCGACGGCCGGGTTTCCGTGTGGGACCTGGCCGTTCGCATGTCGCACGGCCTGCTGGCGCTGTGCGTATTGTTCGACCTGGTGCGCGACGACGGCGACCAGCTGCACCGCACCGTGGGCTACGTAGCAGTCGGCGTCGTTGCCGCGCGCCTGTTGTGGGCCGCGTGGGCCCGCGGCCACGGTGGTTGGGCTGCGCTGATGCCCTCCGTCTCGCAGACCACTCGATACCTTCGCAACGGCGCGCCACGCACGATCGGCCACGATCCGCTGGGCTTGTGGATGGTCTGGCTGCTGTGGCTGTTGGTGCTGCTGCTGGGCCTGACCGGCTGGGTCAGTCGGCTCGATGCGTTTTGGGGCGACGAGCGCGTCACCGACCTGCACGAGGCGATTGCCGACGTCCTGCTGGTGTGTGTGGCGCTGCACCTGGCGGGCGTCGCACTGATGAGCTGGCGCTGGCGCGAGAACCTGCCCGGCGCCATGCTCACGGGCCGCAAGCGCGGCGAGCGCTGAGCCCTCGGGTCGGCGGGCTCAGCGCTGGGCCGCCGTCCAAGGCCACGCTATGCCGCTTGACGTCGGTCCTCGACGTTGCCTCGCTGGAGCAATCGGCTCAGCGTCTTGCCGTCCACCGGTTTGACGACCAGTTCATCGAAGCCGCAATCCACGGCCTCGCGTCGCTCGTCGTCGTCGCCGGAGTTCGATATCGCCACGATCTGGACCGGGTGGCCCAGGCTGTTCTTTCGCAAGCGCTGGCAGACCTCGAACCCGCACATCAGCGGCAGTTCGGTCGCGAGCAGCACCATGTCGGCCTGCACATGGAAGGCACGGTTGACGGCGGCATAGCCGTCGCGGACGACCCAGCACTGGTGTCCCAGCGCCTCGACCATGTCGGCCAGGGGGTAGGCGTGGCCGATGTCGTCATCGACCACCAGGACTCGCCGGTGGCCCGGCCAGAGGACAGAGGAAGCCATTGGAGCTCCCGATACAGCAAAGTCAAAACCAAAGGCCCTCTCACCCTCGAGCGACGGCCAGCGATGGAGTTTTGGTCAAGCTTGCGCCCATGCGCGTGGGGCGCAACCGGGATTCTTCATCTTTTGGCCGCCACGGCAACCTCAAACCCCGACGGGCGCATGGGAACCGTGCTGGGGCCGCGGCCTGGTTCGCTGGAGGTCTCGCGCGCTTTGCGATCAGCCCCAGGGCGGCGTCGACACGTCCGCGACGGTTTCAATGGCGGGGTCGCCACCATCCTGCATCTGCTGCTGAAGACGGGCCACCTGCTGGCGCAAAGCCGCGTTTTCGGCGGTGAGGGCGGCCACGCGCTGGCGCAGGGACTCGATCGTGTCTTCCGACTCGGCGGTGCCTGACGCTACCGGCGCTTCAGCAGTCTCACCCGCCGTCTCGCTGGTCGGCTTGCGTTTGGCTTCGCGCGCACGCTTGGCCGCTTGCTTGAGCTCGTCCTTGCCGGCGACAGCGGCGGCGACCTGCTCTTCTGCCGGTAGCGTGGAGACGGCAGCCGCGGCATTGATCGAGATCGAGCCGGCCTTGACGGCGGCCACCAGTTCAGGCGCGGCCTGCTTCTGGATCTTCTCGATCATCACGACCTGGTTGCTGCTCAGCCGCGCGGCCTTGGCCAGCGCTTCACGCGTGTCCAGCGATTCGGGTGTGTTTGCCGTAGGTGCGCCACTGTCCGGTGCAGCAGCAGTGGATGCATCAGGCACGGCGTCCGGGGTGGTGCGCCGGGCGCGGCGCTCGGCCACGATCTCGCGCTTGCGCAAGGCGAGCACGCCACGCTGGAAATCCGAAATGCTGCGGCGGCCGAGGTGCTGGTCGATCATCCACAGGTGCACGTCCTCGATCGACTGGAAGCGGGGGTTCTGCACCGTCTGGAACGGCACGCCGTGCTTGCGGCAGATGCCGTAGCGGTTGTGCCCATCGACCAGCACGTCGCCCCACAGCACGAGCGCATCGCGGCAGCCCTCGGCCAGGATGCTGCGCTCCAGCGCCTCGTACTCCTCCGCAGTCAACGGGTCGATATAGGCCTTGAGTTCTTCGTTGACGACGATGTCCATGACGCGGGATTCGAACAGCTGCAAAGGGCGGGCATTGTAGGGAGGGGCCGAAACCGCCCACGCAGGACCGCGCCGATGGCGCTTGACGCTGCGCCGCGACCTGCTAGATGCAGCGGCCGCCCTGAAGCGCGCGTCTTGATGCCTTCTTGATACCCGCCGGCTCAGTCTTGAGCCCGTCTTGATGCCTGGATTCCTAGCATCCGGTCATCAACATGGAGGGTGTCATGGACATCACGTACCTGGGCCTGGCCGCCGTCTTCTGGCTGGCCATCTGGGGCCTTGCCCGCGGCTGCGACCGCATTCGTACGCGGGAGAGCAAGCAATGAACGCGTGGACCATCGTCGCCGGCCTTCTGGCAGCCGGCCTGTTCGTCTACCTCGTGGCCGTGCTCCTGCGGCCGGAGGACTTCTCATGACCGCCTCGGCATGGACGCTGCTGGTGGTCTACATGGTGGTGCTGGTCGCCATCGCTTGGCCCCTGGCCCGCATGATCGACGCCGTGATGGCAGGGCGCTTTGCGCTCGGCCGCCGGCTCGAAACCTCTTTGTTCCGCCTCGCCGGCATCAAGCCCGAGCATGAGTCGGGCTGGCTGCGCTACGCCACCGGCCTGTTGACCTTCAACGGCCTGGGCGTGATCGCGGTGTATGCGCTGCAGCGCCTGCAAGGCGTGCTGCCGCTGAACCCGCAAGCCATGGGCGCGGTGACGCCCGACTCGGCGTTCAACACCGCGATCAGCTTCGTCACCAACACCAACTGGCAGGGCTACGGTGGCGAAACAACGATGAGCTACCTGACCCAGATGCTGGGTCTGACAGTACAGAACTTCCTGTCTGCCGCCACCGGCATCGTCGTTGTCATTGCGCTGGTGCGCGGTTTCGCACGCCACTCGGCCAAGGCGATCGGCAATGTGTGGGTCGACCTGACCCGTGCGACGCTGTGGGTGCTGCTGCCGCTGTCGTTCGTGTTCGCGTTGGTGCTCGGTGGGATGGGCGTGGTCCAGAACTTCTCCAGCTACACCGAGGTGCGGACCGTCGAGCCGGTGACCTGGCAAGAGCAGCAAATGGGTGCCGATGGCCAGCCGGTCAAGGACGACAAGGGCCAGCCGGTGATGGTCGACAAGAGCGGCGAAACGCAGACCCTGGCCATGGGACCGGTGGCTTCGCAGCTGGCGATCAAGATGCTCGGCACCAACGGTGGCGGCTTCTTCAATGCCAACTCGGCGCACCCCTTCGAGAACCCGACGGCGCTGTCGAACTTCCTGCAGATGCTCAGCATCTTCGCCATTCCTGCGGCACTGTGCTTCGTCTTCGGCCGCATGGTCGGTGACCAGCGCCAGGGCTGGACGGTCTATGCCGCGATGTCGGTGCTGTTCGTGGTCTTCGCCATCGGGGCGATGACCTTCGAGCAACAGGGCAACCCGCAGTTCACCGCGCTGGGCGTGGACCAGACCGCCAGTGCCACCCAACCGGGCGGCAACATGGAAGGCAAGGAAGCCCGTTTCGGCATCGCCGCCACCGGCCTGTTCGCCACCATCACCACGGCCGCGTCGTGCGGCGCCATCAACGGCTGGCACGATTCGTTCACCCCGCTGGGTGGCGGCGTGCCGCTGGTGCTGATGCAACTGGGCGAAGTGGTGTTCGGCGGCGTCGGCGCCGGCCTGTACGGCATGCTGGTGTTCGCGATCCTGGCGGTCTTCATCGCCGGGCTGATGATCGGCCGCACGCCGGAATACCTGGGCAAGAAGATCGAGGCCTACGAGATGAAGATGGTGTCGATCGCCATCCTCGTCACGCCGCTGCTGGTGTTGCTGGGCACGGCCATCGCCGTGATGGCCGATGCCGGCCGCGCCGGCGTCGCCAACCCGGGCGCGCACGGCTTCTCGGAAATCCTCTATGCCTTGACCTCCGCCGGCAACAACAACGGCAGCGCCTTTGGCGGCATCTCGGCCAACACGCCGTTCTACAACGTGCTGTTGGCGGTGGCGATGTGGTTCGGCCGCTTCGGCGTGATCGTGCCGGTGCTGGCGATTGCCGGCTCTTTGGCGGCGAAGAAGCGCATTGGCGCCACCGAAGGCACTCTTCCCACCCACGGCCCGCTGTTTGTCTCGTTGCTGATTGGCTCCGTGCTGTTGATCGGCCTGTTGAACTATGTGCCCGCACTGGCGCTCGGCCCCGTCGTCGAACACCTCGTGCTGTGGAGCCATTCATGACCCGCAAAACACTTGCTCTGTTTGACCCCGCGC
>NZ_JBFUGE010000487.1:0-4544 GCF_056403075.1 Ideonella sp. P3_A4
CGCTTCGACACCCGACAGGCCAGGCATGTGCACGTCGAGAAAGCAGATGTCGGGCTGCTCAGCCTCGTACATCTCGACCGCCTCGCGGCCGTTGCGCGCCTGGGCCACGATCCGCAGCTCGGGCCAGGCCTGCTCCAGCATGCGGGTCAGCTCTTCACGCAGCAAAGGTTCGTCGTCGGCGATCAACGCCGTCGGGCACGGCGGCCAGGCGGGGCTCATGCGCCACCTTTCTGCGCCGGGAAGTCCAGCTCGGCGCACACGCCGTGCGGCACGACACCGGTCAAGCTCAGCCGCGCATCGCCGCCGAAGGCCAGCTGCATGCGCTCACGCAGCGTCGACAGCCCGGTGCCCAGGCCGCCGCCGCCTTGCTGCAGGCCCACGCCGGTGTCGATGACGCGGGCGCTGCAGCGCCCTTCGCGCTGCGCGATGTTCACCTCTATGCGACCGCCCTCTTCACTCGGGTCGATGCCGTGGCGCACGGCGTTCTCGACCAAGGTCAACACGGCCATCGGCGGGCAGCGCAGGTTGAGCGCGGTCTCGTCGGTGTGCAGGCTGAATTGCAGGCGGTCCGGAATGCGCATGTGCATCAGCTCCAGGTAGGCGCGCACCAGTTGCACCTCCTGGCCCAAGGTGGTGGCGGGTTCGTCGAGCCGCGGCACCGCGGCGCGCAGGTAGGCGATCAGGCTGTCGAGCACCGCGCTGGCGCGGGGTGAGCCGGTGTTGACCAGCGCCCGCACATTGGCCAGCGTGTTGAACAGAAAGTGCGGCTGCACCTGAGCTTGCAGCAAGCGCATGCGCGCGTCCAGGGCCTGCCGTTCCAGCTCGCTGCGTTCGAGCTGGAAGGCCAGCGCCTGGTGGCGCGCCAGGTCGTCACGCTGCCGCACCATGGCCCCCAAAGCCACCCACGGGCCGAACAGAATGCCACTGAAGCACATGCCGAAGAAGCCCGACACGCGCAGCGGCTCCCCAGCGAAATTCGGGTGGCCACCGGTCGTCCAGTAGTAGGCCAGCAAGGCGCCGAAGGGGATGGACACCACCACGCCGATCAGCTGCCACACCCAGCGCGCCAGCCAGCCCGGCAAGCGCGCAGGCCATTGCTCGCACAGGCCGAAGACGAGCATCGCCAGCAGGCCGGCGGTGATGGCGCGGGCCACCCAGGTGCTGGCCGGCGTGACGGAGCCGATGCTGTGCATCAACCCCAACGGCACCGCGAAGATCAGCGTGGTGCGCACGCGGGGCCAGCTCAGCATGCGGCCCAGGCCACGCGGCGGTGAGGTGTCGGCAGCAATCATGCAAAGCGGTCAGGGGTGAAGGCGGCGCCGCGCACGCAGCACTCGGGCCAGCCAGTAGATCATGGCCAGAACGACCAGCAGCACAGGGATCGCCAGGAGCTGTGATTGCCGCACCGGCGCCGGAAACAGCTTGGCCTGGCCGAGGAAGAACGACCCGGTGGCCATGAACATCGCAAAGCACATGCGCCACAGGTGCCGCGCGATGCGCGGCGCCCCCTGCAGACCACCCTTCGCCTTCATGCGCCAGTCGCCGTGCGCAGCCAGCAGCGCAAAGCCGCCGAAGACCAGATAGATCGCGCTCTGCTTGCCAGCGACCAGCAGCTCGGCCCCATGCAGCACGCTGTAGAGCCCGACGGCCAGGCCGAGCAACATCGCCGCTGTGTCGATCCATTGGTAGCGCGGCGTCGGGCGCCGCACGGTCAGCATGCCGGTGGCCACCATGTAGAAGGTCAGCATGCCGCCGACGACCGACAGCGGCTCCAGCTTCATCGCCGCCATCAGCGCGCCGCTGCCGGACATGAACAACATCGCGTAGACGAACACCCGACCACTCTCGCGGTGCAGGCGCTGCCCTTTGGTGGCGCAGAGCGCCAAGGCGCCGGCGGCCAGGCTCAGCAAGCCAGCCAGGATGTGAAGCACGATCATCTTCAGCCTCCGTGCATCCTCGGCAGCCACATGATCAGCGACGCCGCACCGATGCCCAAGGCGGTCAGCAGCGTCAGCCCGGCCAGGCCGGCGGCCATCGCCAGGCGGGTGCGCGGGCCGGCCCGCTCGCGGGTCCGGAAGTAGGCCTCCAGCACCACCAGCGGCAGCAGGTACTGCGCGAACCCGAGGAAGGTGAGGAACGGGCCAGTGAAGGTCTTCGGGTCGAAGCCGGCCGGGCCCTGGTTCAGCACGATCCAGGCCATCAACCCGATGCGGAAGAACCAGACCCCGCTGACCGCGAGGAACAGCCGCAACGCCCAGCGGCGATGCTGCTCGAAGCGCCGCGCCAGCGCGAGGCGCCAGGCGACAGCCGCAAACGCGATGATCAGCACCCCGTTGAGGCTGACGGCCAGGTGTTGCGGCAGATCGCCCACCGTCTTGCGCGTCCAGGCCATCAGCAAACCGCTGAGGCCCATCAGCAGCGCCGACAAGACATAGAACCGGCCGTTCCAGCGATGCACCGCCGGCATGCGGCGACGCACCACCGGCAACAGCTGAACCACGGCGCTGAGGATGATCAGCACCGTGAACGCCAGATGCAGCCCGGTCAACAGGTTGGCTGCCGTGTCGCCCGGCACCCAGCCGTGCGGCAGCACCTTGTTCCAGTGCTCGGGCTGCCCGGCCACGGCCGCCCGCCCGTAGAAGCTCAGCACGTAGGCCGTGAACATCAGCTGGCCAGCCACGGCGACAGCGCACCAGGCGGTGGCTGCCCAGGGCAGTGCGCGGTCGGCCAGTCGGCTCAGCGCATCGGAACCCGCCGCCGGTGCGGCCGGGGTGGGCATGCCAGCCAGCGCGGCTGGGCTGAACGAAGAGGGCATCGGTCGTCTCCTGCGGTGCTTGTTGCCGGCACTTTGAAGACGGACTTCGGGCGCCGGTGCTGCGCAGTGTGTCGAGCGTCAGGCCGCGCCCAAAGTGGTTTCAGACCGGTGACGGGCCATGGGTGCCCAGCCACGATCGGGGACGACGAGCGACGACGCTTTGTTCCGCGTTTTTTGCGCTGGCGGCTGCGACCGGTAGGACCCGACCTACGCCAGCGTCCGCCATCCGCCGATCGGCCGCAGCGCCGTGCTTGACTAGAGTCGGCAGGAAGCCCGCGCCGCGGCCCGGGTCATCGAAAGGAGCTTCACCATGTCATTCGCGCTGTATCTGATCGGGCTGCTGCTGCTCGTCGCGGGCATCGCCTGGGGCCTGAGCATGACCGGGCTGGCGCCCGTCTACATCGGGGTCGCCAGCGTCATCGTGCTGGGCGTCGGGATCATGATGGCCGTGTCGCGCACGCGGGCCAAAGACCCGCCGGCCTGACGCTCATCGCGCGGGCCGGGGATATTCCAGCTGCAGGCTGACGAAGTCGGCAGTCGCCCGGCCATAGCGCCGGGCGATGTCGTTCAGCGTACGGTCGAGTGCCCGTGCCGGCTCGGCGGCCACGAGTGGCTGCTGCAAGCGCCCGGCTGCCGGCCCACCCGGCAGTTGCGGCAGGATGGTGATGCCGCCCTGCGAGTGAACCGGGTCGACAGTGGCCGCTGTCGCCGAAACATGCGCCCTCATCGTGCGCCCCAACGCATCGGCTGTCAGCGCCAAGGCGATCTCATCGACCCCGGGTGCGACCGGCAGTTCGATCTCATCGTGCGTCGACAACCAGTGATTGCGCGCGTAGATGGCGATGTCTTGCAACCCCAAATGAAAGCCCTCGCTGGCATGGGCGCTGTCCCAGCGGTCCACGCCCAGCCGCCGTGCCAGTTCCGCCGCCGTGTCATGGCCACCAATGGCCTCGACCAGGGCCAGAGACAAGGGCAGCGCCGCAGTCACGCCGGCACTTGAGATCACCGCGCCGTCGTCGACATAGCGCACGTTCTTCAGCCAACGCGTGTCCGGGTACTCGGTTTCGCGCATCGATTGGGTAGCCCAATGGCCTGTCGCCCGGTGGCCCTTGAACAGGCCCGCCTCGGCGACCACCAGGGCCCCGTCGCAGATGCTGACGACGATCGCGCCTTTGGCCGCCTGGCCTTGCAGCCAGCGCAGCAGACGCGGGTCGGCGCGGTTTTCCATCAGCACAGCGGGAACCACCACATAGTCCGCGCCTCGTGCGTGGCCCTCGTCGAACTGGTCGATCGTCTCGTCCGCCTGCAAGGTCAAGCCGGGCCGCATCTGGATCGGCCCCGAGTCGGTCGCCACTGCCACCACCTCGGCCACGCCGGAGCGGCGCAACACACCGTACGGCACCAGAAAATCGACCAGCTCGGTGCCCGCGTTGTGCCCCACCACGGCCACCAGTGGGCGTTCGTGGCCCGGTCGTGGCCGATACGGCGTGACATGCTCGGCCGCGTCCTGGCTGGCAGCCGGCGATGGCGTGGAGGGCAGCTCGCTGCAGCCACCGAGTGCCCAGACAAGCAACGAGAGCGCAGCGGCACGGACAGGAGAAGGAAGGTTCATCGGGTGCACGGCATGCGCCGGGGACAAAGGGACAACGCAGTGTGCTGCAGGCAACAACGGCAGAAATGACATTGATCCCTGGTTAACTGCCAAGCCGCCAAGTGCTCGACCGGCGAC
>NZ_JBFUGE010000488.1:0-4541 GCF_056403075.1 Ideonella sp. P3_A4
ACCCGGCGCAGGCTGGATGTGCCGACGCAGGCGCCCTGCGGCAGGGCGCTCAGCTGGTCATACTTGTTGGAGACGAAGGCGTCGCGCGGGTCTTCGCGCTCCAGGATCGCCGCCAGCGCAAACCCGGGCGGCATGTCCATCGGCACGTCCTTCAGCGAATGCACCGCCAGTCGGGCCTGGCCGTTTTCGATCGCGGTTTCAAGCTCCTTGACGAACAGGCCCTTGCCGCCGACCTTGGACAGGCTGCGGTCGAGGATCTGGTCGCCGCGGGTCGTCATGCCCAGCAACTCGGCCCGCAGGCCCAACTCGGCGGCGAGACGGTCGCGCACATGTTCGGCCTGCCACAAGGCCAGACGGCTTTCGCGGGTGGCGATGACGACGGGCGCGGCCAGCGCGGCGGTGGGGGCGTTGTCTGCAGGCATGGATGAATTATCGCCACCCATGGCGGCGCGGCGGGAGCGAAACGGCAGAAGAAGCCTGCTACGATCGCGCAGTGGTAATTTAGTTACCCAGTTTGGAGCCTTCATGCCGCGAGCCGCCCGTCCTGCCTCCCCTTCCACCTCTGCTGCACCAAAATCGCGCAAAACTGCAGTGGCGGTGAACGCCAAGAGCGACGCGGCAGAAAAGAACAAGCCGCTGATGGAGGATATCCGGTTACTCGGTCGCATCCTCGGCGACGTGATCCGCGAGCAGGAGGGCCGCGCGGCGTTCGAGCTGATCGAGCGGGTGCGCCAGCTGTCGGTGGCCTACCGGCTGAAGAAAGATGCGTCAGCAGGCCGCGTGCTCGACCGCCTGCTGAAGAACCTGTCGGCCGACCAGACCGTCAGCGTGATCCGCGCCTTCAGTTATTTCTCGCACCTGGCCAACATCGCCGAAGACCGTCACCACGTGCGCCGACGCCTGCACCACGAGGCCGAGGGCCATCTGCAGGAAGGCTCGCTGGCCTTCTGCTTCGAGCGCCTGGCGCGGGCCGACCACCGCGGCGCCGACATCGCGGCGATGCTGGAGCGGGCCTACATCTCGCCGGTGCTCACGGCCCACCCGACCGAAGTGCAGCGCACCAGCATCCTCGACGCCGAACGCGCGATCGCCACGTTGATCACCCAGCGCGACGAGCTGCGCAGCGAACGGGACCGGGACGAGAACGAACAACTGATCCGCGCCCGCGTCACCCAGCTGTGGCAAACGCGCATGCTGCGCTACGCCAAGCTGCGCGTGTCCGACGAGATCGAGAACGCGCTGTCGTACTACCACGCGACCTTCCTGCGCCAGATCCCGCGCATGTACCGCGAGATCGAGCAGGCACTGCCTGGCCACACCGTGCCGCCGTTCTTCCGCATGGGCCACTGGATCGGCGGTGACCGCGACGGCAACCCCAACGTGACCGCCGAGACACTGAACCTGGCCCTGTCGCGCCAAGCCGAGACTGCGCTGCGTCACTACCTGACCGAGGTGCACTCACTCGGCGCCGAGCTGTCGATGTCGGCCATGCTGGCCCCGGTGCCGCCCGAGATGCAGGCGCTGGCCGAACGTTCGCCCGACAAGAACCCGCACCGCGAAGACGAGCCCTATCGCCGCGCGCTGATCGGCGTGTATGCCCGCCTGGCCGCGACGCTGCACGAGCTGACCGGCACCGAGGCACTGCGCCATGCCGTGGCGCCGCAGAACCCGTACACGAGTGCCGAAGAGTTCGCCGCCGACCTGGACACGATCGAGCGCTCGCTGCGCTTTCACCATGCCGAGGCGATGGTCGCACCGCGGCTGGCACCGCTGCAGCGCGCCGTGCAGGTGTTCGGCTTCCACCTCGCCACCGTCGACTTGCGCCAGAGTTCGGATCAGCACGAACTGGTGGTGGCCGAGCTGCTTCGCGTGGCCCGCATCGAGCCGGACTACGCCGCGTTGAATGAGGATGAGCGCCGCGCTGTGCTGCTGCGCCTGCTCGACGACGCGCGCGGCCTGCGGGTGCGCGGCGCCGACTATTCGCCGCTGACGCAAAGCGAACTGGCGATCTTCGAAGCCGCCGCGGTGGGCCGCACGCGCTTCGGTGTCCACGCCATCCGCCACTACATCATCTCGCACACCGAAACGGTGAGCGACCTGCTGGAAGTGCTGCTGCTGCAGAAAGAGACCGGCCTGCTGCAAGGCACCTTGAACGACCATGCGCAGGCCGCGCTGATCGTCGTGCCGCTGTTCGAAACAATCGCCGACCTGCGCAACGCCGTCGACATCATGCGGGACTTCTACGCCCTGCCCGGCATCACCGCGCTGGTGGCGCGTGGCGGCGGCGAGCAGGACGTGATGCTGGGCTATTCGGACAGCAACAAGGACGGCGGCTTCTTCACCAGCAACTGGGAGCTGTACCGCGCCGAGATCGCGCTGGTCGAGATGTTCGATGCGCTCGAAGCCGAGCACAACATCAGGCTGCGGTTGTTCCATGGGCGCGGCGGCACCGTTGGCCGTGGCGGCGGCCCGAGCTACCAGGCGATCCTCGCGCAACCGCCCGGCACGGTGAAGGGCCAGATCCGCCTGACCGAACAAGGCGAGGTGATCGCATCGAAATACGCGCACCCCGAGATCGGCCGGCGCAACCTCGAGACCCTCGTCGCCGCGACGCTGGAAGCCAGCCTKCTGCACCCGRCCAAGGCCGCGCCGAAGGCCTTTCTCGAAGCAGCCGAGGGCTTGAGCCAAGCCAGCATGGCCGCCTACCGCCACCTGGTCTACGACACCGAAGGTTTCACCGACTACTTCTTCGCCGCCACGCCGATTCGCGAGATCGCCGAGCTCAACATCGGCTCGCGGCCTGCGTCACGCAAGGCCACGCGTGCGATCGAGGACCTGCGCGCCATCCCCTGGGGCTTCTCGTGGGGCCAGTGCCGCGTCGCGCTGCCGGGCTGGTGCGGCTTCGGCTCGGCGGTCGAAACCTTCCTCGCGGGCGACGATGGCAAGGGCACCGGCCGCGCTGCGCGGCTCGACCTGCTGCAGCGCATGCACAAGCAGTGGCCGTTCTTCCGCACGCTGCTGTCCAATCTCGACATGGTGCTGGCCAAGAGCGATGTGCGGATCGCGCAGCGCTACGTCGAACTGGTCGAGGACAAGCGACTGGGCAAGCGCATCTTTGCAGCGATCCGCACCGAGTGGGACAAGACGCATGACGCATTGGCGCTGATCACCGGCGAAGGCGAACGGCTGCAAAGCAACCCCGCGCTGGCGCGCTCGATCGAGCACCGCTTCCCTTACCTCGACCCGTTGAACCACCTGCAGGTCGAGCTGATGCGGCGCTACCGCAAGCGACCCAAAGGCGAGGCGGTCGACCCGTCCAACGACCGTGTGCAGCGCGGCATCCACTTGTCGATCAACGGCATCGCGGCGGGACTACGGAATACTGGTTGAGGCGGCCTACGGCCGCCGGTCACTTCGGCGCCGACGCTGCCTGTTGGCGCTGCAATGCGCGGCGCGCGGCCTGCATCTCGTTGCCGTTGCTGACCAGTGCGAACGAGGCCTCGACGCGGTGGAAGGTCTCGCAGGCCTGGGCCATCGTCATCGGGCCCGGCTGGTCGAAGCCGAAGTTGGTTTCTTCGACAAAGGCTTCGCTCAGCGCACGTTGCTCGTCGGCCAGGGCGTTGACGCGATCGGTCGGCCAGCCGCTGCGGCGCGCCAGGCCGATGCCGATGCCGTGCTCCATCARGGTGTCGCCGTGCTCGATCATCAGCCCGGCCACTGCACTGCACTCCTGGCGACGCTGCGCTGCGTTCAATGCGTCGGTCGAACACAGGCGCGAAATCGCCATCAGGCCGTTGTTGACCAGCAGGCTGCCGACACCGATCAGGTCCGCCGCCAGCACTTGCCGCTCCACCGGTGGCAGGGCCTGCAAGACCGCGCTGTTCGACAAAGGCATCAGGTCGCTCCAGATCAGGCGGCTGCCTCGGCTCTGCGCAGCCCGGCCCAGCGCTTCGCGCGCGGTGCGCGTGTCGGAACGCTCCAGCGCCTCGGCGGCCACGGCCAGCCAGGCCTGGACGTTGTCGGGATCGACCGCTGCCCAGCGCGCCGGCGACATTGACGAGCAGGCGGTTGCGTGTTCGGCCGGTGCGGTGTCGCACAGCTGCGTGGCCAGCGCCGCAACGCGGGGGTCGTTGCTGCTCAAGGCTTCGCTGACCAGTGCAAGGTAAGTGTCGGCGTCGGGTGGGCCCTCGACATCACGGGCGCGCGCCATCAGCAAGCGGCCGGCGATGCGGTCAAAGGCTTCGGGCGACGAGGCCAGCAGCTGCCCGGCATGGGCCAGCGCGGTGGGCCGCAGGCGGCGGAACACCTGGTCGATCGCGTCGGCCGGTTTGCCCGCCAACGCACGCCACTGCGGCGGGCAGCTGGGGTCGATCGGTGCAACAGCCAGCTCGGCGGCATCGCTCGCGCCATGCTCCGGTGCCGAAGGCGCCTGGCTGGCCATCACCGCGTGATGCGTCGCCTCGGCCACGCTGGACAAGGCCTGCACCACCGAATCGTCGGCAGCGTCAGGCTGCCGCCACCAGCGGTAGCCGGCCACTCCG
>NZ_JBFUGE010000489.1:0-4531 GCF_056403075.1 Ideonella sp. P3_A4
AGCTTGGGGCAACGGGCAGCGTTTGAGGATGCCTTCGCGTGTTTCGAAGCAAAGGTTCAAGCCATCCCAACCGGGGTAGCGCTGCTCGAGCTTGTCCACGACGCGGAGACTCTGCAGGTTGTGCTCGAAGCCGCCATGGCCGGCCATACACGCATCCAGCGCGTCCTGTCCCGCATGGCCAAAGGGAGTGTGGCCAAGGTCATGCGCCAAGGCGATCGCCTCGACCAGGTCTTCATTGAGGCCCAGGCTGTAGGCCATCGAACGGCCCAACTGCGCAACCTCCAACGAGTGGGTCAGCCGCGTCCGAAACAGGTCGCCTTCGTGATTCAGAAACACCTGGGTCTTGTAGACCAGGCGGCGAAAGGCCGAGCTGTGGACGATGCGGTCGCGGTCACGCTGGAAGTCCGAGCGCGTCGGTGCAGGGGGCTCGGGGCGGCGTCGGCCCCGGCTCGCAGCGGCGTGGCAGGCCCACGCGGCCAGGCCGTTGTCGCGTGGCGCGGGTTCGAAGTTCACCATCGKTCCGCGCTCGCTGTTCAACTCGTCAGGCGCAATGGGCTTCGATGCATTCGGCGACCAGATCGTCGGGCGCGCTGCGCAAGACGGCGCGGCCGAGCCCCTCGATCAAAACGAAGCGGATATCTCCGTCCTCCGCTTTCTTGTCGACACGCATGTGGCGCAGGTACTCGGCAGCACCGAGCTTCGGGCCACGAACTGGGAGCCCGGCGCGTTCGATCAAATGGCCCAAACGCTCGCGCAGTCCGACAGGCGTCAGTCCCATGCGTTCGGACAACTCGGCTGCCATCACCATGCCTGCTGCCACGGCCTCCCCGTGCAACCAGACGCCAAAGCCAAGGCCAGCTTCGATCGCATGGCCGAAGGTGTGACCGAAGTTCAAGATGGTACGCAAACCCCCTTCCCGCTCGTCGGCACCGACCACCTGAGCCTTGATTTCGCACGAGCGACGGATCACGTACCGCAGCAGTTCGGGCTCGCGGCGGCGCAGACCCACCATGTTCTCTTCCAACCATGCCAGCAGCTCGGCGTCCGCGATCGGGCCGTACTTGATGACCTCGGCCAGGCCGGCGCTCAGTTCGCGATCAGGCAGACTCACCAGCGTATCGAGGTCACAGAGTACGCGGGCAGGCTGGTAGAACGCGCCGATCATGTTCTTACCCAGCGGGTGGTTGATCGCCGTTTTTCCCCCCACCGACGAATCGACCTGCGCCAACAAGGTGGTCGGCACCTGCACGAAAGGCACGCCGCGCATGTAGCAAGCAGCGGCAAACCCAGTCATATCGCCTACGACGCCGCCGCCGAGCGCAAACAGCACGGTCTTGCGGTCGCAACCCTTCTCGAGCAGCGCGTCAAAGATCTGGTTCAGCGTTGACCAGTCCTTGAATGACTCGCCGTCGGGCAAGCTGACGACAGCGACCTCCCGGTACATGCTTGCTAGCCGTTGCGCCAGTCGAGCGGCGTAGAGCGGCCCCACGGTGTCGTTGGTCACGATCAGCGCATGGCGGGCCGCCGGCAGTCCATGCCAGAACGCATCGTCCGCCAGCAAGCCGGCGCCAATGACGATGTCGTACGACCGATCGCCGAGAGCGACCGGCACATGCTCAACATTCCGCGCTACGACGGGATCCATGGAAGCCAAGTTCATGGCTTGGCAGTTTAAGCGGCGGCATGCAACCGTCGAAGCCGCTCCGTTGGTCAGGGCGTGAAGCCCGTCAAGCCTCGCGACTCAGCCCCGCCATCTCGAGCTGCATGCTCAGCAGGTTGACCAATGTGGGCACCGACGTTCGTCCGGTGTCGATGACGAAGCTCGCCACCTCGCGGTACAGCGGATCGCGCTGCCGAAAGAGGTCGCGCAGCTTGCGCAACGGGTCACCGCCTTGCAGCAGCGGCCGCTGCGTATCGTGCCGCAGGCGGCGGGCCAAGTCCTCGGGTGTCGCCCGCAGATAGACCACCTGGTTGCCCACCTGCATCATTGCCTGACGGTTGGGCTGGCGCAGTACAGCACCACCCCCGGTTGCCAAGACCAAACGTTCCGGCTGAGTCAGACGCTCAATCACCCGCAGTTCGACTTCGCGAAAACGTTCTTCGCCGTGTTGATCGAAGTAGGCCCGAATCGAACCACCGATCTCATGCTCGATCTCGGTGTCTGAATCAACAAACCGCCAGCCCAAGTGGCGTGCCAGTTGGCGCCCGGCGGTGGACTTCCCACAGCCAGGCATACCGACCAGCACGATGGTCACTGCAACACTATTTGGTGCATTCCGACAGCGATCCAGACGGAGACGTGTCCATCGTAATGTCAACCGAGAACGCGGACGTCACGCCAAGCGGTGATGTTGCGCGGATGAAGATCGTGCCCGACGATGCGTCGGTGAACTTATAACCAACCGTCGCCGACGTCGCCGACGAGGTATTAGGCACTGGAGTACCTCCACCCACGAACGCCGAAATGCCAGTCGTCGCGCTCGCGGAGAGCACTGTGCCAGCAGGCATCGGATTCAAGCGATTGACGTTGGTATCAGACACGACGAACTGCAGACTGCCTTGGATCGGCATGTTGTACAACCCACCCTTACCCATCAGGTAGTAGTTTTGATACGTAGCCGGCGTCGTATACGGATCCGTCAAGATATTGAACTTCTCGCAAGCGCTGTCGAGCTTGATATTCGGGGTGACCCCAACGATGGTGCCGGAAGAGTCGTCCCCGGCTCTGTTCCACATCAATCGCGAAGCAGAGGTGGAGAACACCACTTCCGCCGCCCGACGCACATAGGCGCGGCCCCAACCTCCGTCACAAGTGTTGCCTTTGACGGAAGGGATGGTGCGGTTGAGGTCCAACAGATCCAGCGGGTCCCTCGACTGGACAGGCGTCGTGCAGGCCTTGTTGCCAGAAATACCCAAGGAGATGAACTGGTCAACCACGGGATCGTAATTGAGGTCGAACGTACGACTCAAGAATACATCGCCAAGGTCTTGGTAGGTTTCGGTCGCGCTGGTGAACACGTTATCGCCGTTCGTATCGAGGAAGGACTCCTCGCCCAAAGCGTATGCGAGCACCGTCACCCGCCCATTCGCAGGCCGCGGCTCTTGCGACGCGAAGCTGGCCGTTGCGCTGGCAATGCCGTTGACAACCGCCGTCTGGCGAATCGACTCCACCTGACCACCCTCGCTTACGAAGTTGATCGAGGTTCCATCCGGCACCGGGTTTCCAAGTCGGTCCGCCGCAAAGATTGTCACCGTGTCAGACGTACCATCGTGATCCATGCCCTCGATGTTGATGGTCCCCACGGACAACGAGAAGCTCAATTGAGATGGCAGACCCACAGCCACACTCAGATCGCTCGACACGGTCGAGAAGCCGGTGCCTTGGATGGTGGCCTTGATTCGCACAGGGGTGGGCACCGTGCCGGAGTTGATCCGTACGGCGACTTGGCCATTGGAGTCACTCAGCTTGGTAACAGGGACCACGCCACCGTCCATCGTCAAACCGCCGGCCAAGGTGATCGGCTCAAGCACGACGTTCTTGTTCTGCAGCGGATTACCCGCTTCGTCCTTGACGACGAACGTTACGGTCGAAGTCTCGGCGAAGCCCGAGTTCTTTAGGTAGATCGTCTCCGGGGATGAAGAGACGAAGCCCAAACTGGTGGCAGTTGGCGACGACAGCGGAATTATCAGCGACGACGCTGTCGTAGTTCCGGTGATCGTAACCTGAACCGTGTCTGCCGCATCGGTCGCACCACACTGCGCATCTTTGTAGGTAAAACTGGCAGTGCCATTCGTCGTGGTGACAGTTGTCGGCGTGATCGTGGCCTTATTCTTGTTCACGCACAGGGAGACAATCGAAAGCGCCACCGGTGTACCGGGTGCCGTGCCCTGTAGGTTCACAGTGAGATTGGCCTGGCCGTAGGCGCTCAGCGAGTTGCCGCCAAGGTCGGAAGTGAACGAGGAGATCGTCACGGCGGTAGCGGTGATCTGGAAACCAGTGACCGCAGTAACCAACGCGCCATCGACCGTCACACTCGCGCTGACCTCATCAGCTCCAGAGGTTGAGCTCGACGAAGGGTACAAGGCAACTGATGCCTGGCCCAAATTGTTAGTCAAAGCCGATGGCGCGCTGAACGTGCCCAGGCCCCGCACAGTGGTAAAGGAAACCACAGCGTTCGGAACGACGACGCCGTTGGCGTTGCGCACCGTCACAGTCACAGTGGCTGGCTGAGTGGCCGTAACGGTCTGGCTCGACAAGGCCAGTACCATTTCAGCATTGCCCCCGCCCGAACCTTCGACAATTTGGAAACTGCGCGTACGGGTCACGCCGCCGCTTTGGACGGTAATCGTAATCGTGCGGGGCGTGGTATCTGCGCCGATGCTGACAGATGCCGAGATCTGGCCGTCTGTGCCAGTGTTGCTAGCGTCGACCACCACCACCGCACCGTTGTCGGCAGTGATAGTCACCGGTGCGTCGCCGACAACCTGATTCGACTCATTCACGGCCGTCACGGTCATCTCGATCGGATCC
>NZ_JBFUGE010000490.1:0-4529 GCF_056403075.1 Ideonella sp. P3_A4
GCTGGAATGACTTCGGCTACGTTTTGTCCGCAAACGTCGGACTTCGGACTGCAAATACCATCGAATGGTTTGAGGCTAAGTTCGCACTGAAAGGTCAGCCCAGCTTCGTAGCGCTCATGGAAGACATGCTGCACCGAAGCGACCCGGCCAGGCCTCTATCAAAGCTCAAGCTGCCGTTTGCCTGTCTGCTCAGCGACACCCGAGCCTATGCAACGGTTGGGCGTCTCTTTGGTGCTGAGAGGGGGAGACAACTGCTGGCGTCACTGAATGACGTCGCGCTATTGCGTGCGCAAGATGCGCAAGTTCCGGACTGGCCCAGCTTCTTTGAAGAGCCGGTCTTCCAGCGGGCCATGGTTCGTGCCAGCGAATCCTTTGAAGCGTACAAGCATGGTGCGCGCGCCCTAGCGGCCGGGATGGATACCGAAAGCGACACTTGCTCGGCCTTCATGGCTCGAATGGCAGGAAAGAGGGGGCCGCGGCTCCAACTTGACTTTCCATTCGACAAAGACAACCACCTGCGCGGTCGCATAGCCGTGCTCATTGGCGCCAACGGATGCGGAAAGACCTCGACGCTTGCCACGCTTGCTAGGGCGCTCAATGACCGAGCGTCGCGCTTGGCGACGTTCAGCAATCGGCCTGAAGTGAATCAGGTGCTGGTATTCGCACATCCAATGTCGCTGAAGACATTTGAACCGAAGAGGATCGACGGCGCAGCGGGCCTACGACTTTTCGCGCTTGAGCCGGCCGACCGTCGTGGTCGAGCCAATGCAGAGCGCAGCGTTCTCATCGACCTCGCACGCTCACAGTTCCACGGTCAAGACGCAGTAGCGGTTCTCGATCGAGCGCTACGAGATGAGTTCGAAGAATTAGTTGCATATGTTCCCGTGGTCGAGAACGGCACGGAACTACCGCAACGAAAGGGGCTCTGGATTCCTCTGGGTGTCTGGATTTTCGGCGGTGAAAAGCAGCAACTCGAGGCTATCGCCAACCTGGACCGGTCGCGGCGAATTGTCTACACCGATGCTTCCGGAAATCCGCGGAACTTGAGTCTTGGGCAGGCTGTCTTCATCCAGTTCGCCATGAGAGTGCTCGCTTTTGCCGGACCCGGCTCGATCATCGTCGTGGACGAGCCCGAGAACTACCTTCATCCAAACCTCATCTCTCAGTTCATGAGGTTGCTTAACAAGGTGCTCACCACATCACGATCAGTGGCAATCGTTGCGACCCATTCGCCTTTCGTCGTCCGAGAGGTCTCCTCGGATCTGGTGCAGGTTATTCGAGTCACAGAGGACGGCGTTGGAAGCTACAGCCCGCGACTACAAACCTTAGGAGCCAACGTGGCTTCGATCGCTTCGGAAGTGTTCAATGACACTACTCCGACCCACCTTCATGAGGAGCTACTCGAGGCCGCTGACATTGCCGCGCTTAGCTTTGAAGAGGTTCTCGAAAAGTACAAAGACGACTTGAGCATCGAGGCGATGATGCTGCTTCGCCAGCGAGTCAATGATCTATGAGGAAGCTCGCTGTTCCCACCACCGACGACGAGGCTGTCCTTGATCAACTACTTCGCTCGCGCGGCAAGAAGGTTGGTCTCATTCGGCAACATAGAAACGAGATGGCCGGACAGTATGGCGCCTACGTTGCGGCATGCGGTGACCCGTGGCTGCTTGGTGGACTCGCACCGATCGGCTCCGCGGCAGAGAAGGACGCGATGGTTGATCTGTACAAATCGAAAACGCCCGCGCTCGGATTCATCGCTGAAATGCGCGATGGGACGCGTGGTGCGTGCCCAATGTGTGGGTCGGACAGTACTGGCACTTTGGACCACTACCTTCCAAAGGCGACTTACGCGCAGTTCTCCTTCTTCTCTCGCAATCTCATCCCCTGCTGTGCCCGATGCAATTCCATGCGACAGGACACCGTACAGGGCGCAGCAGTAGGAGAGCGTGCAGCGCACCCATACTTTGACGGCTTCCTGGATCAGAGGGTGATGACAGTGACGTTCCAGCCGCCTTGGACGATCCCCAGGGTGGACTTGGTGCCGTTCAACGTCCAAGGGCAAGAGCAGGTCACCGTCCAGTGGCACATCGACAACGTCGTCAAGCCGGCTGGCTTTGTGAGGGAGATCATCACTTGGTGGAGCAACCTCTATCGAGAGCCCAAATCGGTACTTCGAGACGCTACGGATATCAACACGGCACGCGAGAACGTCCGCATGGAGCAGAGATTCGTAGAGGTTATGGCGGGATCTAGGAATGGCTGGAAGTCGACCTTTCTCCACGGCTTGGCGGCAACCGATGAGATGCTCGGCGTTCTCCTTGCCGCCAATGCGTCGCATCCATAGGTCAGTCACTTGGGACCGGGCAAAGGAGAGGAATGCGCCCTTGTTCAAAGCAACACCAGACGACATTCATGAGATTTCAACGACGCTGACCTGCGCGAGCCGAAGGCACAACCATGCGAAGACGAAGTGGTCAGCAAAGGTCATTGCCCATCGCATATGAACTGGGGCGGCAGTTGTATCTCTGATATCCGAGCCGAGCGCCGTTTGTTCGGGACGAATTCTCCGCCGGCTTTTCGGACGTTCACCGATCATTGCGGATCTCTTGTATCAGCGAGTTGGAAGAGGTCGTGGTCGTCGGCGCGCAGCGCCTGTGCGCTGGCGCCGAGCCGGTTTGATCGGATGCTCAACCCAGCAATGTCCAACGCCGAAGCCTCTCGCCCCAAGACGCCTGTCCTGCACTTCAAGCACAGCGGTGCCGCAATGGACGAGATCGTGTTGCAAGGCCGGCGCAAGAAGTTGCTGCCAGCCATAGGTGCCGGTGTGCTCGTCGTGTTGGCGCTCTTCGTCGTCTGGCGGCTGCCGCCGCCTAGTTGAACGGAAA
Source organism: Ideonella sp. P3_A4 (assembly GCF_056403075.1). Taxonomy (NCBI): domain Bacteria; kingdom Pseudomonadati; phylum Pseudomonadota; class Betaproteobacteria; order Burkholderiales; family Sphaerotilaceae; genus Ideonella; species Ideonella sp. P3_A4. The sequence continues at coordinate 2,886 of NZ_JBFUGE010000490.1, forward strand.
TGGTCTGCTCACGATGTCGACGAGCGGCCGGGCTGGGATTCGACAAGCCACTGCTGCCAGCCCCACGGGCGCTCCTTGCCGCCATGCCGGGTATACCCTTGCTCGCCATTGTCGAATCCCGACGCGCAGGAACGTCGTGACCAGAGGGCTTTCCTCGGCAACACATTGGAGCAACCCATGCCAGCACTCAGGCGACTTCAGTGGTCGGTGGACATTGCCGCACCGGCCTCCAAGGTCTACCAAATGTTGGTCGGGTCCGAGAGCTACCCGCAGTGGACGGCTGCCTTTGGCGAAGGCTTGTACTTCGAAGGCTCGTGGCAGCAGGGTCAACGAATCCGCTTCTTGACGCCGAGCCGGCACGGCGTGATCTCGGAGATCGCCGAGAACAGGCCGAACGAGTTCCTCTCGATCCGACATCTCGGCTACATCGCCAACGGCGTTGAAGACACGAGCAGCGAAGCCATCCGTGCCTGGGCGCCGGCCTACGAGAACTACACCTTCACCGCCACGCCGCAAGGAACGAAGCTCACTGTCGACCAAGACATGACGGAAGAGTTCGACGGCATGCCCGAAGCCTGGCCGAAGGCACTGGGAATACTGAAAGCGCTGTGCGAGAACCGCGCTCAGTGACACCTGACACTGTCTGGCCATGGAGCTTGCAAATGGAACCTGATGAACAAGCCATCCGCGAGGTGCACACCACCTGGATCGAAGCCGTCAACGCCGGCAATCTAGCCCGCTTGCTCAGCTTGATGGCGGACGATGTCGTGTTCCTGAACCCGGGCCGGGCGCCGTTCGGCCGGGACGGATTCCCCGACGGCTTCTTGCGTGCACACCAGCAATTTCGGATCCGCTGCATCAGCGAGCCGGAAGAGGTCACGGTGGTTGGCGATGTGGCCTACACGCTGAGCCAGGACTCGCTGTCGCTGACGCCGCACGCCGGTGGAGACACCATTGAACTGGCGGGGCATCGGATCACCATCTACCGCCAACAGCCCGACGGCCGTTGGCTGCTGGCGCGCGACGCCCACACCTTGTCGCCGGTGGAGCGCTGACACCGTCGAGCGACTGGCCCGGCGTGAGATAGCTCTGCGACTGCCGCCGCCTAGTCCTGCGACCAGCTCAACACGTAGTTCGGCCCCGGCTTCTTGCTGCCGCCGTTCACCAGCAGCCCCTTGTCACCGTCCAGCGTCTGCACTTCGTGGCCGCAGCCGTTGTAGCCTTGCTTGAGTTGCCCCTTGTCCCGCAGGCCGTCTTTGCGGACCCAGAACACGAACGAGGATGGCTAGCGCTGACCGTACAACCGCGCCAGTAACCGATCGAAGGCGGCCTGCCGCTGCGGCGCGGTGGCCTGTAGCACCCCCTGCTGCTGCAGCACCTCGATCAGCTTGGTCGGCGCGATGTGCTTGTCGCCCACGATCTCGACATGGCCGGCCACCACCTCGACCCGGGTGACACGCGGGTCGGCGTCGGTCACCGGGCTGCGCTGTTCGGCCAGCGAGAAGATGTCGTCGCTGTCGACGCAGCGACCATCGGCGCTTTGCCGGCAGCTACCCCGCTCGTCGGTGTCGATCTTCAAGTGTCGGCTGACGCGGCTGGACAGCGCACCGGGCTCGAGGATGAAGGGCGACGAGAACGTGATGT
>NZ_JBFUGE010000491.1:0-4482 GCF_056403075.1 Ideonella sp. P3_A4
ATGGGCGGCGCCGCAGGCCGCGTGGCGCGCGACGCCACGGCCTTCCCGCATCGCGCTGCGCTGTTCAGCGCGCAATACGTGGCGGAGTACGCGCCGGGCACCGACGCCGCCACGCTGGACGAGGCCGCCGCCTGGACCCACGGCATGCGCACGACGATGCAGGCGTGGAGCACGGGCCTGGCCTACGTGAACTACCTGGACGGCCTGCTGGAGAACCCCGCCGAGGCGTATTTCGGGGGCAACCTGGTGCAGCTGCGGGAGATCAAGCAGCGGTATGACCCGGCGGGGGTGTTCAACGCGGTGCCGGCGCTGGGGTAACACGCGAACGCCTGTGCCGAACGGCGGCCCGGGCCGTGCACTACGCCTGCATTCGCCGGTGGTCGAGAGACGCTTTGCGTGCTTCCCCTGTTCGCAGGGCCGCCCGGCGCGTGTAGCGTGCGCGGGTCGCCGACCAAGGAGGAGGACAGAGTGACGACTTCAAGCAATCCGTACGCCGCGCCGAACGCTGCGGTGGCCGACGCGCACCCCGACAGCGAAGGGGTGGGGACACTGAACCTATGGAGCGCGCGCGGCCGTATCGGCCGGCTGCGCTATGTCGCTTGGTTCACGGGCGCCTACCTTCTGTTCGGGGTGCTGATGGGCTTGCTGCCCATACTGCTCGGGTCGAGCGCCAGCGGCGCCGGCCTGGCGATGGTGAGCCTGCTGTTCATCCCGATGGGCGTGCTGTGGATCTTCTGGGCCATCCAGCGCGCGCACGACCTCGACCGCTCGGGCTGGCAGGTGCTGCTGATGTTCATCCCGGTGCTGGGCGTGATCTGGGGCTTCATCTGGGTATTCGGCCGCGGCACGCCGCACGCCAACCAATACGGCCCGCCGCCGCCGCCCAACTCGCTTGGCGTGAAGATCCTCGGCACAGTGATGCCGGTGATCTTCGTCGTCGGCATCGTGGCCGCGATCGCGTTGCCGGCCTACAGCGACTACTCCAAGCGCGCCCACGCGGCGCAGGCTTCGCATTAAGACGGGGCAGCACCAGCCGAGGCAGCCGCAACTGCCACCGAGGTGCTGTTGGGTCTCGTCGCTGGCTGCTCATGTCTCACACCAGGCCGTGTGGCCGTCCTGAGGTGGCATGATCCCCGCCTTCGCCGCGGGAAAGGCCGCGGCGCCATCGAACAGGAAAGGATCCCCCATGAGCACCCCCAGCGGCCTGCAGATCGACGATCGCGTCACCGGTAGCGGCGACACCGCCAAGGCCGGCCAGACGGTCACCGTGCACTACACCGGCTGGCTGCACGACCCGAAAGCAGCCGATGGCCGCGGCCGCAAGTTCGACTCGAGCAAGGACCGCGGCGAACCCTTCGAGTTCGCGCTCGGCGCCGGGCAGGTGATCCGCGGTTGGGACGAAGGCGTGCAGGGCATGCAGGTCGGCGGCACGCGCGTGCTGACGATCCCGKCSSASCTGGGCTAYGGCGCACGYGGCGCYGGYGGYGTGATYCCGCCGAAYGCGACGCTGGTGTTCGAGGTGGAACTGCTCGGGGTTTGAGCCTTGCAGGCCCCGCGGCCGTGATGGCGGCGGGGTCCGTGGCCGCCTTACTTCAAGGCCTTCACCAGCGCCTCGAACTGTGTTTTCACTGACTGGTCGTGCCGGATGATGGCGGGCACCTCGCGGTCGACCGCCAGCAGTTCGTAGACAGCCATCTGCGCGGCCCGCACCGAGTATTCGACGGTGAAGACCACATCGTCGGCAATCTCGACGAATTGGCTGACGAAGGCCAGGTTCGTGGAAGTCTTCGGCACCGGCAAGGGGCGGTCGCTCAGCGCGCGTGGCATGAACATGCTGGTGATGTAGGGCATGCGGCAGGGGATGCAGTTGGCCCTCGCGACAGTRTCCAGATCGAAACGCAGGTGGCCGCAGAGTTCGTGCAGGATTTCTTCGCCGCTGCAATCGTCCATCGGCTTCGCGACGAAATTGCCGACGCGGTCCGGGAACAGCGCATAGCCCCAGAACACCTGGACGTCGGCCGGCTGATCGGCAAAGTGCGGCTGATGGGCCAGCACGATGGACATCAGCCAGTTCGAGTCCTTGAAGGTCACCAGCCCGCCGGTGCCGGGCTCGTTGCCGCTGAACGCCTTCATCTTGTCGAAGAACGCGCTGTCCTTGAGCGTGACGGTGAAAGACTCCCACATCGACTCGGCAATGCTGCTGTTGAAGGCGGCCGGATTGCCGAAATCGGGCCGGCCCTCGGCCAGCTTTTCCCACAGCGTCCAGCCGCCGCTGTCTTGTTTGTTGAGCTGGGCCGGTGCGCTGTGCATCGAGCCGAGGCTGGAGGCGTCGGTCATCGAGCCGTTCTGGAAGAACACCAGGTCGCTCGCGGCGACCTCGACGCGCTCGRCCGCACCCTCACGTTGGTACTGGATGGCCGTCACGACGAACTGGCCGTCTTGTTCCTGATGTTCCAGATCGGTGACCTTGGCGCCCATCACGAACCGGACGCCCTGGGCCTGCAACCAGGCTTGCAAGGGCCGCACCAGTGAGTCGTACTGGTTGTAGACGGTGCGCTTGACGCCGCCCAGCGTCTCGATGCGCGAGAACTCGAGCATGAACCGGTGCAGGTAGCGCTTGAATTCGACCGCACTGTGCCAGGGCTGGAAGGCAAAGGTGGTGGCCCACATGAACCAGAACTCGGTCTCGAAGAACGACGGCGAGAGCCAGTCGGTGATGGCCGAGGTGCCCAGCTCTTCTTCGCTGGCGTTGCTGAGCTTGAGCAGTTCCAGTCGGTCGTGCATCGAGAAGCCCATCGATGCCACCGGCACCTTGGCCCGCTGGCGATTGACCAGGCGGGCCATTGAATGGGCCTTGTGCTTTTCATTGAAGGCCAGGGTCTCGTCGAACACGCTTCGGCCGGCGTGTTCCAGCGAAGGGATGGACTTGAACAGGTCCCAGGTGCACTCGTAGTTGTCGGTCGTGAGCATGCGCCCGCCGCGCAGCGAATAGCCACGCTCGGCGTCGCCCGCACCGTCCAGGCTGCCGCCCATCACCGGGGCGGCCTCGAAGATGGTGATGTTGGCGCCGGGCACCTGGGCGTCGCGGACCATGAAGGCGGCGGCCGCCATCGAGCCGATGCCGCCGCCCAGCAGATAGGCATTGATCTGGGCGCGTGGGGTGGTTTGAGCAGGGTTTTTCATTGAGGTGGCCATTCAAGTGAGGAGTACGGAAGGTCCGCTGGACTCCACCTGCAATGCATCGGTGGAGAGCTGCCATCAGCTTCGCCGCCGTACCTCTGGCCATCAAATGATCAGGATCAATCGGGCGGGCCCGTTCTTGATCAAGATCAAGCCCGCAGGCGTTTCCGGATCCGGCTCAATGCTTCAGGCGTGACGCCCAAGTAATGCGCTATGTCGCGCACCTGAATGCGCGGCGCCAGCGCAGGGAACGTTTTCAGGAAAGACTGATAGCGTTCCTCGGGACGCATGGTGAGCAATTCACGCTCCCGCTGCTCCTTGCGCACGATGTGCCACTCCAGCAGCTGCAGCACGGCGCGCTGCCATGCCGGGTGGTGTTCCATCAGGCGACGCAGGCTGGCGTAGTCGACCTGCTCGATCTCGCTGTCTTCGAGTGCAACGGCCGAGTAATCGGTCTTGCCACCGGAAAGCAGCACATTGGGGCAAGCAAAGAAATCGCCGTCGCCGATGAAAGACTTGATCCACTCGTCGCCCAGCCCATTGAAGTAGCTGAGCTTGACCATGCCGCGGCGCACCACATAGACAAACGGTTGCCACTCGCCCTCGGCAAAAACATCGGCGCCTTTCCCGAACTGCCCCAGGCGGAAGCTGGGCGCCAGGGTGTCCCAGTCCGGCAGCGGCCCGGCCGCGGCCTTTTCGAGAAGAAGTCGGGTCTGACGCACCCGGGGTCAGAACCTTTCGTGCGGCCCGAGGTAACGCCACTGCCCGACCGGCAGCTTGCCCAGCACGACGCTGCCGATGCGCACGCGCTTCAGGCCGACGACCTTCAGGCCGACCAGCTCGCACATGSGGCGGATCTGGCGCTTGCGGCCCTCGCGCAGCACGAAGCGCAGCTGGTCTTCGTTGGCCCAGCTGACCTTGGCGGGCTTGAGCTGCTTGTCGTCCAGCATCAGGCCGTGCTGCAGGCGGTGCAGGTCGGCCTCAGGAAACGTGCCTTCGCCCTGGTATTCCACGCGCACCAGGTACTCTTTTTCGACATCGGAGTCTTCGCCGATCAGGTGCTTGGCGATGCGGCCGTCCTGCGTCAGCACCAGCAAGCCGGTCGAATCGATGTCCAGCCGGCCGGCCGGGGCCAGGTGGCGGGCGTGGCCGGGGTGGAACGGGCGCTTGTGCGGGTCGTCCGGCCAGTGGGTGGATGCGGTCACCAGCACACTGGCCGGCTCGTAGCCGTCTTCGGCCTGGCCCGAGACGTAGCCGATCGGCTTGTTCAGCAGGATGGTGACCCGCTGCGCCTGCTGGTTG
>NZ_JBFUGE010000492.1:0-4480 GCF_056403075.1 Ideonella sp. P3_A4
CCCAGGCGCTGACCCACGACTACCCGACCGACGCCGAGTGCTGGGCCCTGGCCGGCCGGGTCGAGAAGGACGGCTGGATCGGCCGCTGGCACCCGGCGCCCGGCGCCGCGGTCGCCGTCGAGCCCGGGGCGTTGAAGGACACCGCGGCGCTCGAAGATGCGAGCCTGGGCGACGCGATCGCGCCGTACCGCAGCGCCTTCATGGCCGACCCGTCACACCACTATTCGGGCATCAACGCGCTGATGCTGACGGTGTTGCGCGCCCACCTGGGCGGCGACACAAGCCCAGCTGAAACTGAGACCTTGCTCGGCGGCGTGCGCTGGGCCGTGGCCAGTGCGCTGGCCCACGCGCCGCGCGACTACTGGGCGCGCGCATCGCAGGCGATGCTGAGCCTGCTGTGCTTCGATGCCAGCGCAGTGCAACGTGACCACCGCGCCGCGGCCGCCGCAGCCGACCGTGACTGGTTCGCGCTCGACTCGTCGCTGCAGGCGCTAGCGCTGCTGCGCGACGTCGGCTTCCGGCCAGCAGAAACAGCACTCGCCATCGACCTCGTCGAGCGCGAAATCAAACGCCTCGCCCCGCCGTTCGTGCCACGCCAGGTGCTGCTGTTCTCGGGTCACATGATCGATGCACCGGACCGCGAGACGCCGCGCTTCCCGGCCACGCTGGAAGGCGCCGCAGCCCGCGAGATCGGCGCCGCGATCGACAGCTTGGGTGCCGGCAACGGTGACCTGGCGCTGTGCCAATGCGCTGCCGGCGGCGACATCCTGTTCCTCGAAGCGGCGCAGGCGCGAGGCATTCGCTGCCAGATCATGCTGCCGACCGACGAGCCCGAATACATCCAACGCTCGATCCTGCCCAGCATCGACGGCGCCAACTGGCGCGAGCGCTGGTTCGCGGTGCGTGCCAAGCTGCCCGATCCGCCACGCCTGATGCCCGAAGACCTCGGCCCCGGCCCCCGCGGCGTCAGCGCGTACGAACGTTGCAACGACTGGCTGATGAACACCGCACTCGCCTGGGGCCCGGACAAGACGCGCTTCCTCTGCCTGTGGAACGGCAGCGGCGGCGATGGCCCCGGTGGCACGCAGCACATGATGGACGAGGTCAAGCGCCGCACGGGGCGGGTGAAGTGGATCGACACGCGCACGCTGGCTTGAGCTTGTACCTGTGCCGGCGTTCTGCATGCGGAAGTTGGCGCGTGGGCCGGCCGCCCGGGACATCTTCTGCGGCTCGCTCGCGGGCCACTGGCTGAGCTGATTCACGGGCTGCCCATTAACACGGTGTGGCGGCGATGGAGGCGTGGGGGCGACCGCGAATAAGAGCCGCTGAAGCTGCCCCGAGCACCCGCCCCCAGCAGATCGGGTGCCGGTGCACGGCGTGCCACGCCGCCGACAGATCCACAGGGCGATGGTGGTGCCCCCGCTCAGCGGCYCTTATTCGCGGTCGCCCCCACGCATCTCAGGCACCACCGTGTTGATGGGCAGCCCGCTGCTCACCTCAAACAGTCGCCCGCGAGCGGGGCGCAGAGCGGGGGCACCGCCGTCGCCCTGCGCCGCGACCTCGGCAGGCTTGCATCCAGTCCCCGAGGCGCCAGAGAACCATCTCACTTACAGCGGATGTGCGCCTGGAACCATGCCTCCTTGTTCCAGGTATTTGCCGGGTCCGTGATCCACTCAGCCGCCGCATTGATGCCCGGCATCGGCCCCCACGGCGGCACACCGTTCAGGCCCAGGCTCATCGGCGTCAACATCGGCTGCACATAGGGCGGCAGATAGGTCGTGAACTGGGTCGGGAAGTTGGCCACGGGTGAGCCGCCGACCGAGATCGGTTGCGCCGCGCTGACATGCCAGTACTTGGCCGCCTGCGTCAGCAAGCTGGCAGTGCCGTTGTCGAACTTGCAGCCCTTGGCGCCGCTCAGCTTGAACTCGCCCAGCAGGTCCGGCCCGCCACCGCCCACATCCTGCACCCAGATGTTGAGCCAGTAGTCCTTGAAGTGCGTGCCGGCCGAGGTCGGCGGCAACCACAGCGTGGCGGTGTAGGTGATCGGCCAGCCCCAGCCGCTGGCGTATTGATAGCCGTCGGTGGTGACCTGGGTCGTGAGGTAGATCTTCCACTGGTCATCGCCATTGAGTTTGGCTGTCAGCAGCGTGTTCTGCGCCGAGGCGGTGACGGGTGCGGCCAGCAGGGTCAGTGCGCAAGCCAGGGCGGCTGCGCCGGGATTCAGGCGGGTTGACGTCGTCATGTTGTCTCCTTGTTTCGACAGTCGGATAGAGCCTGTTCACGCGGAGCGGGCGGCATGCCGATGGGCGGTCGCCCAGGGCCGCGCGGCCGTCACTCTATGCCGCTTGATCCGCCAACGCACCCCCATGCCGCCGTGTTTGTGGGGCTTGCGCAGGCACGGGTGGCGCCGCAAACTCACTCGCCGCGGCGCCCCGCCCGTGTCCTGAAGACGCACCCCCATGAACAAGCCTTATTGCGCCTCGTCGCTGACCGTCATGGCGGCTCTGCTGGCCGGCCCCGGCACCGCCCAGACCGCCCTCAAGCTGCAACCCGGCCTGTGGGAGCAGTCGATGACGATGAAAACAGCCAGCGGCGAGATGGAAGCCAAGATGGCGCAGATGCAGCAGCAGATGGCCAACATGCCGCCCGAGCAGCGCAAGATGATCGAGGCCATGATGGCCAAGCAAGGTCTCGGCATGGGTGGCGCGGCAAACTCGGTCCGCGTCTGCGTCAGTGCCGAGCAGGCCGAGCGCGGCTACATGCCGCAGCACGACGGCAACTGCAAGCAAGAGATGCTGGAACGCACCGGCACCACGATCCGCTATCGCTTCAGCTGCACCGGCGAACGCCCCACCAGCGGCGAGGGCGAGTACACGATGACCAGCCCGACCACCTACAACGGACGGGCCAGCGTGGTGACGCAGATCAAGGGCAAGCCGGAAAAGATCGACATGACGCAGAACGGGCACTGGGTCGGTGCCGATTGCGGCACCGTCCAACCGCTGAAGCTGAACAAGCCATGAGGCCGGCGGCGCGCGCCGCGCTGCCTCAAACCGCGTACCAGAGCGCGGCGAAGAAGTGGCAGACGCTGCCACCGATCACAAACAGGTGCCAGACGAAGTGTGCGTAACGCACCCGGTGATCGAGCAGGAACACCACCGCGCCCAGCGTGTAGCTCAGGCCGCCGGCCACCAGCCAGGCGATCCCGGTCACGGGCATGCGTTCGACCAACGGGCCAGCCGCGATCACAGCAACCCAGCCCATTGCCACATACAGCCCGGTCGACCACAGCGGGTGTCTCAGCCGATTGAGCAGCTTGATCGTGACACCCAGGGCCGCGGCGGACCAGACGATGATGAACAGCGCCCAGCCCCAACCGCCGCGCAGCACACCCAGCGTGAACGGCGTGTAGCTGCCGGCAATGAAGAGGTAGATCGCGGCGTGGTCGAGCCGCCCCAGCCATTCCTTGGCGACGCCGTTGGGGATGGCGTGGTACAGCGTCGAGATCAGGTAAAGCAGGATCGCCGTGCCGGCAAACACGCAGGCCGCGACCACATTGACGGCCGTGCCGCGCTGCGCGGCGTAAAACACCAGGATCGGCAACGCCGCAATCGCCAGCACGCAGCCCAGGCCATGGCTGATCGCGTTGGCGATCTCTTCACCCAGGGTCTGCGGGCGATCGGCGGTGATCGTGCGGCTCGTTGCGTTCATGGTGTGACCATCGTAGCGGGGTCCTCCGGCACGGCCATCCCACGGCCGGGGGACCCAGTTCAAGGGACAGTCAGGCAAGCAACGTGCCCGCGCTTGCCTCAAAGGTCCAAACTGACGGCGATGTCGACCAGCGACTCGGCCAGCGGGCCGATCAATGTCGCATGGCCGGTCAGTAGGTCGATCCGGTAGAAGCCGGGCTGGCCCGCGACACCCATCGATGCGAAACCAACGTTGGTGCTGGCCGCGCCGTTGACCTTGCGCGAATGCACGTCGAAGCCGATCGGGGCGTCGGGGTCCACACCCAGCTTGCCGGCCACCGACAGCGAGCCGTTGTTGGCCGGCGCTTGCACCACCACCTGGTTCAGGGTGGCATCGACATCGAACAGCGTTGTCGCGGTGTTCGCATCGAGGTCGTTGTTGGTGTAGCCGATCGCCACGACACCGGCCGCTGCGGCGCCGGGCGCGTAGTTCAGCGCCGGGTCGACGAAGGTCGTGCGTGGTTCCGGCATGAAGAACGGATGCCGCAGGTTCTGCCCGCTGTCGCTGATGATGCGCAGCGCATTGGCCGCGGGGTTGAAATCGATCGCGAAGCGGGTGCCATCGAGCGCGGTGCTCAGTTGCGAGACCTTGGTCGCCACCGCGGTGGCCAGGTCGACGGTGTAGAGGCCGCCGCCATTGGCCAGTGCGTACAGCAGGCCGTCCTGGACCCGGAAGTCGATGCCGACCACCGCGGTGTCAGCACCGGCCAGGCCGCTGAGCGTGCCGACGG
>NZ_JBFUGE010000493.1:0-4469 GCF_056403075.1 Ideonella sp. P3_A4
GACCAAGAGCATCGCCAAACTCGAAAAAGACCACGGCGTCGCCCTGCTTGACCGCACCGGCCAGGGCGCGGCGCTGACGGCCGAAGGCGTCGTCTTCCTGCGCTACGCCAAATCGATCGTGCTGGAGGCGGACCGGGCCGAGGCCTGGCTGGTCAGCTCTCGCGAAGCGCGTGTCGAGCGCATCGCGCTGGGCGTGTCGATCGAGCCTTCGCTGCACCTCGTGCCCGCCGTGCTGGCGGACTTTCGCCGCATGCTGCCCGAGGTCGCCCTGCAGTTGACGCATGGCGTCTCGTCGACGCTGCTGGCCGGCGTGCGCGAGAACCGGCTCGAATTTGCCGTCACGCTGCTGCCAGCCGACTTCGACGCAAGCGACCTGGCGATGCAGGTGCTGTTCGAATCCGAATCGGTCATTGCAGCCCGCACGGGCCATCCGCTGTGCGCCGCGGCGTCCGTCACCGACCTGGTGGCTTGCGACTGGATCGTCGTCGGCGACCCGGCACAGCCGGCAGACCAGGACCCGAGCATTCGCGAGCTGTTCCTCGAACAGTCGCTGGAACAACCGCGCATCGCCGCCGTGACCGATTCGCTGTTCGGCGCTGTCGCGATGCTGGTCGAATCCGACTGCCTGGCACGGCTGCCCAAGGCCACGCTCGATCACCCGTTGATCGCGGGCAAGCTCGCCAGCGTCAAGACGGCGCAGGCATCGCGCCGCTACCAGATCGCCATCGTGCGCAAGGCCAACCGCCACCTTTCCCGCGAGGCGCAGACGCTGTGCGCCATGCTGGCCTCGTTTGCACGCATTGCGCCAGCATTGCCGCAACGCTGACCAGCGACTGAGGAAGTGATCGCCGATGGTGATCGCGATGCCGGCCCAGGGCATCGACAGGCGCGCGCCGCAACGCCATCATCCGCGCCCCGGCCACAAGCCAGCTGCCCTTGCGGAACATGACGCATCGCGAACCCGACCTGAAACTTCTCATCGACGGCGAATGGCTGACCGCGGGTCACCGGCGCACGATCCCGGTGCTCAACCCCGCCACCGAATCCCCTCTGGGCGAACTGCCGCTGGCAGACGCCGCCGACCTCGACCGGGCACTACACGCATCCGCTCGCGCCTTTGCGCTCTGGCGCCACAGCAGCGTCGATGAACGCGCCCGGGTGCTGAAAGGCGCCGCCGCGCTGCTGCGCGACCGCGTCGACCTCATCGCGGCCCAAGCCACGGCGGAAGAAGGCAAACCGCTGGCCGAGTCCCGCGGAGAAACGCTCGGCTCGGCCAACCTGCTCGAGTTCTACGCCGAAGAATGCCGGCGCAGCTACGGCCGGGCTCTGGTGCGCCCGTCCGGCATGCGCTCGCTGGTGCTGAAAGAGCCCGTCGGCCCGGTGGCCGCCTTCGCGCCGTGGAACTTTCCGCTGCACAACCCAGCCCGCAAGCTGGGGGCGCCGATCGCCGCCGGCTGCTCGGTCATCATGAAGCCGGCCGAGGAATCGCCCGCGTCGGCGCTGCACGTGGCACGAGCGCTGGTCGATGCGGGGCTGCCGCCAGGTGTGGTGCAGATCGTCTTCGGCGTACCGGATGACGTGTCGCGCCACCTGCTGGCCTCGCCCGTCGTGCGCCAGGTGTCGTTCACCGGCTCCACTGTGGTCGGCAAGCACCTGATGCGCCTGGCCGCCGACCAGGCGATGCGCACGACGATGGAGCTCGGCGGCCACGCCCCGGTGATCGTGTTCGACGATGCCGACATCGACCGGGCGCTCGACATCCTGGTGCGGTCCAAGTTGCGCAACGCCGGTCAGATCTGCATCTGCCCGACGCGGTTTTACGTGCAACGCGGGGTGTACGACCGTTTCGTCGAAGGCTTCGTCCGGCGGGCCCGCGAGTGGGTGGTGGGCAACGGCCTGGACGAAGGCGTGCAGATGGGGCCAATGGCCAACGCACGGCGCACCGCGGCGATGGAGGCCTTCGTCACCGACGCTCGGCAACAAGGCGCGCAACTGCTGCTCGGCGGCGAGCGCCTGGGCAGCACCGGCTACTTCTACCGGCCCACCGTGCTCGGCCATGTCCCCGAGACGGCGCGCGCGATGAACGAAGAGCCGTTCGGGCCGTTGGCGCTGATGGCACCCTTCGACACCTTCGATGAAGCCGTCGCCAGCGCCAACCGGCTGCCGTACGGCCTGGCCGCCTACGCCTTCACGCAGTCCGCCCGCACCGCCCTGCTGATCGGCGAGGCGCTCGAAAGCGGCATGGTGGGCATCAACACCACCGTGATCGCCGGCCCCGACACCCCCTTCGGCGGCATCAAGCACAGCGGGCACGGCACTGAAGACGGGGCTGAAGGGCTGGCGGAGTACATGGTCAACAAGGTCATCCATCAGGCCTGATGCGGCCGAAAGTCAGGTCCACCAGAACGCTGCGGGCTTCACGTCTTCTGTGCCAGAAACACCCAGAGAAAGCTCTCGCCGAAGAGCCCGCTCTCGATGCCGGGCTTGCGCATCTGGCGGATGGCGCGAACCTGCAGGCTCGTTGACCAGATTTCTCGCAGGCGTTCTTCGGTGTAGCCCAGGCCACCGCCCATCGAGCGGCGTTCGTAGACGTCTTCATCCGAATAGCCGCTGCCGCCTTCCGGCCTGAAGCAGGTCAAGCCGAACCAGCCGCCAGGCTTCAATGCATGGGCGACCAGCTCGACATACTTCTGGCGCCGGTGCGGTGCGATGTGATGAAAACACCCTGAGTCGTAGACCAGATCGCAGGTGYCGGCTTCCAACGCCAGTTCGAAGACAGTCCGACGCGTCAGGGTGACGGCGACACCAGCCTCGGACACGCGCTCTCGAGCCCAATCGATGGCCGTTTGAGAGTAGTCGACCGCTTCAACCAAGAACCCCTGACGCGCCAGGTAGATGGCATTGCGCCCGTTCCCGCACCCGAGTTCGATGGCCCGTCCCGCGCGAATCGATCCGTCGCCCACCCACTCGGCCAAGCTCTCGTCAGGCTCGGTGCCAAAGAAGGGACAGGGCTTGGCGCGGTCCAGGTAGAACGAATCCCACCAACGGCTCTCATGGGCGGCCAGAAAGGCATCCAGCTCGACCAACTCACGCTCCGTCAGACGGTCGAATCTGTTTGCCATGGCTTCATCGCGGGGGTGCGTTCGTTGAAATGGCCCAAACCTGTGACCTTGTTGGCGCCGAATTGTTAAGCAACTTTACACACAGGCCAAATAGACACCCTTCGACGCAGCTGTGACATCCCGGAACGTGCCAACGCCAGGGCGAACGAGCGGTGAGGCGGCCCACCCATCGCCCCCGCTACGCGCCGAAGGCTAGCCTGCCGACATCGCCGGCCGCCGCTGTGGGGCCATCCACGACAGCAGCAATGCCTTGAGCGGGGCCTTCTGGCGTTCGATGCTGGCACCGAGCATCCAGACCACGGCGAGCGAGCCGAACGCCACGAAGGCGGTGCGGTGCTCTTCCATGCCGACCGATGGTGTCAGCGCCGCGAAGAACTGCAGCAGCGGATAGTGCAGCAGGTACAAGGCGAAGGTGAAGCCCGCCGCATAGCGGATGGGCCGCTCCAGCAGCGCCGGGCACTTGCGCAGATGCGGAGCCAGCGCCACGGCGCCAATGAAGTTGGCGGCGACACAGATGCCGATGAAGTAGCTYGACAGGAACCTTCTCGACCAGGACAGCTTGTCGTAGAGCACTTCATGGCCGAAAAGCTGCTCGCTGTGGTCCATCAGATAGTCCGGGCCGCCGACGAGCCTGAAGACCAGGTACAGCGCGATCGAGCCGAAGAAAAGAAAGAGGCCGGCGCCCACACCGGGCCTGGACTCCCTGGAGCGGCGGTAGGCCCACACACCCAGCAACCAGACCGGCAGCAACAGCAGAATCTTCGGGCCGATCAGCAAGCAGACTGCGGTGACGGCCACGTACCTGGCGTTACCGCGCAGGAAATGCGCAGCAGCGAACAACACGTAGTACCAGGCCTCGTACCCCAGCGACCAGAACGGCCCATTGGAGAACGGCCGTGTGTAGGAGAACCACAGTTCGTTGGTGAAGCTCAGGCTGGCCAGCACGCGGATCAGCGGTTGGTCGTATTCGTACCAGCGGCCGGTGTACAGGCTCGGGTCCAGCTTCGAGCCGGCCGCGTCCAAGACGAAGGTCAGGATCAACGCCGGCACCACCACCGAATACAGGCGGGCAAGGCGACTGGCCGCGTACTCTTCGATCGAGCGTTCCTTCGTCGCCACAACGTGGGCAATCACGAAACCAGACAGCACGAAGAACGCCATCACGGCGTCGTTGCCGAGGTGCGCGAAGTGCCGGAAAACGGGCAGGCCGCCGGTGAATCGTTGGTAGGTGGCATGCACGACGAAGACCAACATCGCAGCCAGGAACCGGACCAGATCGAGATAGATTGAAAGATTTCGATGCATTGAAGCATTCTTGAGGAGTTAAGTACCGACCTGTTGTCAAGC
>NZ_JBFUGE010000494.1:0-4462 GCF_056403075.1 Ideonella sp. P3_A4
GCCCTGCGCATCGACCGATTGGTCGCACTGGCCGACCCGTCTGCGTCGATGGACCTGTTCAGCGGTGGCACCGCCCGCACCTGGTGGGTGCTGGACTACAAGCTGGAGTCACGCCCGCAAGACGACCCGGACAACCAAGCCCAGCTGGCGCGCTACCGCCGCGTGGTGACGGCGCTGCAACCTGGTGAGCCAGTGCGGGCCGCCTTCATCAACGGCCGGGGCGAATTGATCGAGCTGCCCCGTTAAACAACGGCTCGGTTTGGCCGATAGGGGTGATACAGAGGGATCCAAAAGAGGCCGGGGAGGTACATGGCCCGTGGAAACGTTTGACTTCGGCGTCGCCGTTGCTTGAGCGCGAATTGGTCACGGATTCCCCGGCACTTTCGGCCGCTGCTGGCGCCGACGCTGGGTTTCAATCGGCAAAGCGCCTCTTCTCGCCCATGGTCACGCCTGCCCAAAACCACGCCGACAACCACCGCCACACCGCCTCCACCGGCGCCGTGCGGATGTTTGGTCGTTTCCAACTGCTGCGCCTGCTCGGCAAGAGTGAGCGGGGCATGCTGTGGCTGGCGCTGGACCCGCGCGATCAACAAGAGGTGATGCTGGCGATGCCGCGCACCCAGCCTGGTGATGGCGCCAACGCCTGGCAACAGGCGGTGCGCCGCGCCGCGAGGCTGAACCATCCCCGCTTGGCCAAGGTGCTGGACATCGGTGAACACGAGCGTTGGCCCTACGCGGTTTTTGAGCGCGGTACCAACGTCACCTGGGCCGAGAAACTGTCGTCCCAAGGCATGCCGGGCACCGAACTGGCCGACTGGGTGGCGCAGGCCGCTCAAGGCCTGGCCTTTGCCCACGAAGCCGGCGCCGCCCACCACGACCTGCAGCCCTGGTGGCTGCTGCTCGACGAAGACAACCGCGTCAGCGTGCTCGGCCTGGAAGTGGCCGGCGCGCCGCGCGCCTCGGTCACCCAACCCGGCGGGCTGGACGAGTTGCGCGCCGTGCGCGACGCCGCTGGGCAGGACGTGCTCGCGCTGGGCCTGATCGCCCACTGGTGCCTGGCTGGCCAGCCGCCGCTGGATGAGCCCGACATCGGCCGCGTGATTGCCTGCATGCCGCCGATGGGCGCCGACATTGTTCGCCTGCCGTGGACGGTGCCAAGGCCGATTGCCGAGCCGCTGCGCGCCATCGTCAACCGCGCGACCGACCGCCAGGAGCGCCACCGCTACCTCAACGCCCGCACGCTGCAGCGCGCGCTCGAAGGCTGGATCAAGACCACCACCGAGCAGGACGGCGGCCCGCTGGCGCTGCTGCTCGATCGCTTGCGCCAGGTGGGCACGCTGCCCGCCCAACCCGGTGGCGCAGACCGCGCTGCCCACATGGCATTGATGGACAGTGCGCGCACCGCCGATCTGGCCGAGATCGTGCTGGAAGACATCGCGCTGAGCTTCGAATTGCTGCGTACCGTGAACAACGCGCAGGTTAACGGCGGTCGCGTCTCGAGCGATGGCCCGGTGTTGATGCTGCGCCGCGCGATCGCGATGCTGGGGGTCGACGGCGTGCGCCGTGCCGCCTTGTCGTTGCGCCGCTGGCCCGGCCCGATGAACGAGCAGGCGGCAAGCGAACTGGATACCTTGATCCGCCGCGTCAAGCGCGCTGGCCGCGTGGCCACGCGGCTGGTGCCGGCCGGCTATGACGGCGAAGTCGTCTACCTGATCACGCTGCTGCAGAACCTCGGCCGGCTGCTGGTGCAGTACCACTTCCCGGACGAGGCCGGCCAGATCCGCCGCCTGATGCAGCCCACCATCGTGACGCTGCCGCAGAAGACAGCAGGCGCCCCGCCAGAAACCAAGGAAGAGCCCGGCATGAGCGCCGAAGCCGCGTCGTATGCCGTGCTCGGCGCCGACATGGAAGCCTTGGGTGCTTCGGTGGCCCGACATTGGGGACTGGACGATTCCGTGCAAAACATGATCCGCCGCATCGGGCCCACGGCGCCGGTGCGTGCGCCCGAGTCGGACGGTGACATCCTGCGCGTATGCGCCAGCTGCGCCAACGACCTGGTCGATGCGATGACGCTGCCGGCCGCCCGCGCCCCGAAGGCGCTGAACCTGGTGGTGCAGCGCTATGCGCGCCCGCTGGGCCTGACCGGCCGCGACATGCAAGATGCCTTGCAAGGCGAGGGTGCGCGCAAGCAACCCGAAGCTGGCGCTGCGCCGGCCAAGAGCAACGCCAGCGCCCCCGAAAAGCCGACCGGGGCCTCGCCCAAGCGGCCAGCCGGCCCGTGGTCTGAAGCACTGGAAGGCACCCTCACATGAGCGTGGCAGCTGTGGCCACACCGGCGAAGGGCGGCGCACAACGCGTCGGCCGCTTCGAGCTGCGCAGTGTGCTGGGCCGCGGGGCTCAAGCCACCGTCTGGCTGGGCTGGGACCCGAAGCTGCAGCGCGAGGTGGCCGTCAAGGTCATCAGCGCCAGTGCTGGCGCTGAGGCGATCAACGAATGGCTGGGCGAGGCGCGGGCCACCAGCTCGCTGGCCCATCCCGGCATCGTGCCGGTCTATGAAGCCGACCAGGATGGCCAAGCTGTCTTCCTCGTTTTCGAGCGCGTTGATGGACCGACGCTGAGTGAAAAACTCAAGGGCTTCGGCCCGATGCCGGCGCGCGAAGCGGCCGAGTTGGTGCGGGAGGTGCTGGACGCGCTGGCCTTTGCACACGCCCGCGGCGTGGTGCACCGTGACCTGAAACCGTCGAACATCCTCATCGGCAGCGACGGCCGTGCGCGGGTGATGGACTTCGGCATTGCGGCCAAACTCTCTGAAGCGCATGACGGCCGCATCGTCGGCACGCCAGGCTATATCTCGCCCGAAGCCGCGCGCGGTGAAGCACCGACCCCGGCGATGGACGTTTACTCCGCCGGCATGATGCTGGGGCAGTTGCTGCTCGGCGGGCCGATGCGGCCGATCCCGGCCGCGCCTGAAGCCGCACTGCGCCAGGTGATCGACCAGGACCTGGTCTGGCCCGCAGGCAAAGCGCCGGTGGACGACAAGCTCCGCACGATGGTGATGCGCGCCACGTCGCGCGCACCCGAAGCCCGTTTTGCCAGCGCAGCCGAATTCCGCGATGCACTGGCCAAGTGGCTGACGCCGGCCGATGCGCCGCCGCAGGTCGGCGGCCACGGCACGCTCGACTTCCTGCTGCGCCGCATGCGGTTGCATGGTGACTTCCCGGCCCTGTCCGATTCGGTGACCCGCATTCAGCGCGTGACGGCGTCCGAGAAGGAAAGCCTGCAGGCGCTGTCGAGCGAAATCCTGAAGGACGTGGCACTGACGCAGAAGTTGCTGCGCCTGGTCAACACCGCACACTTCCGCCACGTGGGCGCTGGCGAGATCGCGACCGTGTCGCGCGCCACCGCGCTGATCGGCTTTGCCGGCATCCGCAACATGGCGCTGTCGGTGGTGCTGCTCGAGCACATGAAGGATCAGACCCATGCCCAGCGCATGAGGGAGCTGTTCTTGCAGGCACTGCTGACTGGTACCTTGACCGACCAACTCTCGCCCACCACGCGCGAGCGTGAGGAAGCCTTCCTGGGCGGCATGATGAGCCACCTCGGCCGCATGCTGGCCGAGTACTACTTTCCCGAAGAAGCGGCACAGGTGCGCCAGCGCGTGACGCGCAGCGGCCTGCGTGACACCGGCGCCGACGCGCCGGACGAGACGCGTGTGGCCGCCGACGTGCTGGGCCTGAGCTACGACGATCTGGGGCAGGGCGTGGCCCAGTCCTGGGGTCTGCCGGACAACCTGCGCCGCATGATGAACACGCCCCAGGAAGATGTGCCGGGGCGGTTGGTCGAGTCGGCGGTCGAACGCATGCGCTGGCGTATTCGCGCGTCGGCCGAAATGGTGCAGATCCTGCTCGAAGGCGATCCCGCGCAGACAGAGCAACGCGTGCTGGCGCTGGGCGAGCGCTACTCGCGCGCGTTGGACCTGAAGCCCGAAGCGTTTGGTGCTGCGTTGAAGCAGGCGCGGGTGAATCTGTCTGAAATGGCCGCCAGCTTGAAGATCGAGCCGCCCGCGCAAGCGAAGGCGCGCCGATTGCTGCATGCCCAGCCCGAAGCGGCCCCGGCGATGGCCGCGGCGAAGGCCGGCGCGGTGGATGCCACGATCGTCTCGCGCCCGTTGGCCCCGCCGACGGTGCCCGGGGTCGAGGCGGCCTGCGATGCGACCATGATCCTGTCGGTGCCCCCGCCCAGCCACGAACAGGCCGAGGCGATGTTGTCGGCCACCATTGCCGACGTGACCACCACAATGGCCAGCGACAGCTTCAAGCTCAACGAGGTGCTGAAGCTGATCCTTGACTCCATCTACAAAGGCCTGGGCCTCGACCGCGTGGTGTTCTGCCTGCGCGATCCCAAATCCGGCCAATTGACGGGCCGCATCGGACTGGGCCACGGCGCCGACCAGATGGCCAAG
>NZ_JBFUGE010000495.1:0-4455 GCF_056403075.1 Ideonella sp. P3_A4
CAGGCATCGTGTTCATGGTGAAGCTCCTCGATTGCGGCGGTGGGCGGCATGAGTCGAACTCTATGCAGCGTCAGTCCGGCCATCCATGGCACGCCATGTCACCGTGGCCCCGCGACATGGGTGGCACTTTGCCATGGCGGCCGCCGGCCGCATCGGCCAGTCTGGCCCGACTAGGGTGCCGTGGCCGAGCCGGGGCCGAACACGCTTCGCAGCAGCTGCCGGCCGACCGGATGGCCAGCCAGCCAGCCCGCATGCGCCGGGTCGCGCAGCACCATCGCCAGCATGCCGCAGCGTTCGTCGTAAGCCCGCTGCAGCAGCGCCGCCGCGCGGTCGACCTCACCGATCGCGGCCAGCGGCGCGGCGTACAACGTCGCCTCGCCGGTCGTCGTGCGTGAGCAGATCAAGGTGGCGTCGATGATGTCCAGTGCTGCTTCGCGCCGGCCGATCTGAGCCAGCACGAAGGACAGCACGGTCCACACGAAGGGCGGCGTGTCCGGCCCTTCGCTCAGCCGCCATGCGGCCCCTTCGATGTCGGGTGAAGGCGCCACCATCGCCCGGATGGCCAGCTCGAAAGCGACCAGCAGCAACTGCCCCGGGTGTTCGGTGACCGACGCCCGGGCCTCGGCCAGCGCGTCGGCGCCGCGGCCGGCCTGCACCAGTGCACGCGACAGCGTCATGCGCAGCAACGGCGTGTGCGGAGACAGGCGCAGCGCGGCGCGCAGCTGTTCGACTGCCCCTGCAGGCTGGCCGGTGAGCAGCAGGTGGCGGGCATACACCAGCAGCGTGTCCGGATCGTTCGCGCCATCGCGCAACGCGTCGGCGTGAGCCAGCGCCGCTTCGTCGAAGCGCCAGGCCATGTCCAGCAACGCGCCGCGTGCGCCGGCCAGGCCCGGGGTGGCGGCGTCCAGGCGCTTGCCTTCATCGAGCACCCGCAAGCCTTCTTCGACCGACGGATCGGTCGGCAGCTGGCCCCAGCCGATCGCCGCGGCCAGTGACTCGGCCAGCGCCACCCTCGCGGGGGTGTAGCCGGGCTCGCGCTCGATCAGCGCGCGCAGCAGCTCGATCGCACGGCCGACCGCCGCAGGCGTGCGTTGCGCGGCCAGCTGGCGCGCGTGCAAGTAGGCGTCCACCGTCGCGGGTTGAGCATGCGTGGCGCCGACCAGGCGCGAGGGGGCTGGCGCGGGCGCTTCGCCGTCCAGCCGGTAGCCGGTGCCGTAGACCGACTCGATCGTCAGCCCAAAGCCGGCCAGCGTGCGGCGCAGCCGGCTGATGCTGCGCGCCAGGCTCTCGTCCGACATCGCCAGGCCGGCCCAGACGGCGCTGGCGAACTCTTCCTTGCTGACCACCGCCGGGCGGCGTTGCATCAGCAGCGCCAGCACGGCCCGTTCTTTCGGGGCCAGGTCGAGCGGGCGGCCATCGGCGACCGGGAAACCGGCATCGTCCAGCGTCAGCACGGCAGGGGGCATGGGGCGGTGGGCAGCGGGTTGGTCAGGATTCGGTCAAGCTTGCCACAGCTGGGCGGCCTAGCATCGTCGCCTACCCACAAGGAGCAACCCATGAAACTTTGCACCCCTCTGCTGGCCGCCGTGCTGATCGGCGCCGGCTGGCTGGCCGCCGGCACCGCTGCCGCCGCCGACACGCAGTCCTGGACCAAGACCGTGCCGATCGTCGACACGCCCGGGCCGGGTGGCATCTTCGGTACCAACGGCTTTGATGTGTTCACCGAGCAATCGGTGGCGGCGCGCTTCACCGTGCCGGCCGACGGCAACATGCGCCTGGCCCGCATCGGCCTCTGGCTGATGAACAACAGCGAGACGGTGCAGAAGAAGGTGCGCGTGTCGCTGCAGACCGATGCGCTGGACGAGGGCGGCGCCGAAACGCTGCCGAGCGGCGTTGAGCTGGAGCACTGGTTCGCACCGGTGCAGACCCTGGGCTGGAACCCGGTCGAGCAGTTCTTCGTCACCCGCAAGGGCCCGCACATCAAGGCCGGCCGCTCGTACTGGGTCGTGGCTTCGTCGCAGTCGCCGGTGTTCGTCGACCCGGTGTGGACCTTTGCCAAGACCGGCAACATGGTCACGACGACGACCTCCAACGGTGCCTGGCAGACCGCTGGCGACGGCGCAGCGCTGACGCTGCGAATCGATGCGCATCCTGTCAAGGCCGCTGACTAAGATTTGAACAAGTCGCGCGCGGCGATACCCTTCGCCGCGTGGCGCGCTACTTCGCGGGTATGTTCGCGGCGAGCCGGCAACAGCGGCTCGCATAATCGCCGCCACCCCCACCAAAGGGGGACATGAGGGCGGCGACATGAAATGGATCTTTGGCCTGATCGGCGCCGTGGTCGGTGCGCTGATAGGCGAATTCGCGGGGGCGCTGATCGGCGCCCTGCTGGGTGTGGGGGTGGCGGCGCTGATTCAGGCGGGTCGGCCGCGCGACGATGACAACAAGAAGCCGGCTGCCGAGCCGGCGGTTCGGCTGACGCTGGACCAGCGTCTGGCGGTGCTGGAAGACAAGGTCCGCACGCTGCAGGCCGAAGTGGCGCGGCTGAAGGCGCCGGCGGTGGGCTCGCCCGAAACCGAGCCAGTGTCCAAGCCGACACCGCCGACCGTGGCGATGCCGTCGGCGCCGCTGGTCCGTGACACCGAAGCGGTGGCGCGCAGCCCGCTGCCTACGCCTGTGAGCAGCCCGGCACCGGAGATGCCGAAGCCGATCCAGCCGGCGCCGGTCCTCGTGGTGGCTCCGAAACAGACCGCGGAGGCGGTAGAAGCCGCCGCCGCACCGGCGCCCGCCGTGGCCGTGCCGGCTCGTAGGGCACCACCGCCCCCGCCGCCACCGCCGGCCGTCCCACTCAAGGACCGTCTGCCGCCCTTCCTGCACAACTGGATCTTCGGCGGCAACACGATCGTCAAGGTCGGCGTGCTGGTGCTGTTCCTCGGCCTGGCCTTCTTGCTGCGCTACGCGGCCGAGCGCGTGGTGGTGCCGGTGGAGCTGCGCTACGCTGGCGTCGCCTTGCTGGGCATCGGCCTGCTGGCCTTGGGCTGGCGGCTGCGCGAGCGGCGCGATGCTTCGGGCGGCACCGGATACGGGCTGATCCTGCAGGGTGCCGGCATTGGCGTGCTGTACCTCACCACGCTGGCCTCGTTGAAGCTCAATGCGCTGATCGCGCCCGAGCCGGCGTTCGTCTTCCTGTTCGCGGTGACGGTGCTGAGCGCTGTGCTGGCCGTGGTGCAGAACGCACCGTGGCTGGCCTACGTGGCGGTGGCCGAAGGCTTCGCGGCGCCGGTGCTGGTGTCCACCGGTGGCGGCAACTACCTGGTCCTGTTCAGCTACATGGCGCTGCTGGACATTGGTGTGTTTCTGATCGCCTGGTTCAAGGCCTGGCGGCCGCTGAACCTGGTCGCGTTCGTCGGCACCTTCACGCTGGCGAGTGCGTGGGCCAACAGCCGCTACGACGATTCGCTCTATGTCGGCGTGCAGGCCTTCCTGCTGCTGTTCTTCGTGTTGTTCACGCTGATCGGCGTGTTGTTCGCGCGCCGTGCGCTGGCCTTGGGCACGCCGCCGGATGCGGCTGATCCGCTGGCCCAGCGCGCTGCGAAGACGCTGGCGCAGGTGGGCCGGGTCGACAGCGCCTTGGTCTTCGGCGTGCCGCTGGTGGCCTTTGGGCTGCAGTATCTGCTGGTGCAGGACTGGGAGTTCGGCCCTGCCTGGGCGGCGCTGGGCTACGCGATGTTCTACCTGCTGCTGGGCGGCTTGACGATGCGCCGCGGCGGCCCGCGCTATGCGCTGCTCGGCGAAGCCTACGTCATCGTCAGCGTGATCTTCGGCACCCTGGCGATCCCGCTCGCGCTGGAAGGTGTATGGACCGGTGCCACCTGGGCCATCGAAGCCGCCGGCATGTTCTGGCTCGGCACGCGCCAGCACCGCACCTATGCGCGGGCCTTTGCGCTGCTGGTGCTGGCCGGTGCCGCAGTGCGCACCTTCAGTGCGTTAGGCATCGACGAGTCGGTCGGTACACCGATGCTGACAGGCTCCGTCCTGGGCATGGCGCTGCTCGCCGTCGGCGCGTTGGCGATGCACCTCGTGAGCCTGCGAGCACGTGACGGTGACGCCCCGGCCGCGTCTTGGGAAACCATCGGCCAGGCGGGCCAGTTGGCGATTGGCCTGGCCGGGCTGACGGCCATTGCGTGGATGCTGCTGGTGCCGGCCTGGGCCTGCGTCGCCACCTCGGCTTTGGCGCTGGGCGTGGCGCTGCTGCCCGCACGCTGGCGCAGCCCGGCGCTGCCGTGGTCGGTCGCGGTGCTGCAAGCGTTGGCGCTGTCCGGCTTTGTCGCGACCTTGCAGGTGCTGCACGGCGAGGCGATGCTGGGCAGCGGCTGGTCCGGCCTGGTGGCCGCGGTCTTGATCGCTGCCAGCCTGATGGCTTGCGCGGTGCTGGCGTTGCCGGCGGGCTTGCGC
>NZ_JBFUGE010000496.1:0-4451 GCF_056403075.1 Ideonella sp. P3_A4
GTAGTTGAAGTTCAGGGCCAGCACCCCTTGCAGGCCGTTGATGTTCTCGTCGCCCAGCTTCATCGTCGCCCAGGTGTCGACCTGCGCCATCCCGATATCGGCCTCCTTGGTCGACAGCGCGTTGAGGTTGTCCAGGCCGCCTTCGGTATTGACCTCGCACAGCGGCACGACCGCGCCGCAGACCGTCCTCATGTCGGCGAACAGCTTGGAGTAGCCCTTGCCCGGCGCACCGGTGGCCACCTTCAGGCCTGTGCAGGTCGCCGCGGGGGCGTCGGGGTCGCGCGCGGCCAGCGCGCCGCTGGTCGTGCCGAAGAGGATCAGCATGGGGGCCACGAGGCCCGTGATGTGTTGGATGCGTTGTTGGTTCATGTGTTTTGAATCTCCTGATTGATCTGTGTCGGGTTTGTTCAGAAGTTGAACTTCTTGGGTGGTGGTTTGTCTTGCGGTGCGGGCGGGTTGGCGCTGGTGACCGGTCCGCCGTCGGGGGGCTCGCTGCCTGAAGCCGCGGCCCGCAACAGCGCCAGGCCGAAGACGATCAGCAGCACCGCGGTGGCGCCCCATTTCAATGTGGTCCAGAACATCTCGTCCCTCCTTTAGTTCTTGATCATGTTTTGCCGGCGCGGCACCCGCTGTTGCTGCGCCGGGAGCCTGGCCGCCGGCAGGTCCCAGGCCTCGCCGTCCAGCTGATCGATCGGCGTGCCGAGGCTGAGGTGGGCCGACTCGAGCTCCAGCTCGGCGAAGACCTGGTTGAAGTTGTCGCGCACGCTGTCGAAGGCCTCGTCGGCCAGCATCTCCTCGACCAGTTCCTGCCCGCCCGAGGCGTTGAGGCTCTTCAGCGCGGCCTGTCCGGCCTGGCTGAACTTCCACTCGAACTTCTTGTCCTCGACCTTTTCTCCGAGCAGTTGCAGCGCGATCTCGGCGCGTTGCAGCTTGTCGATCAGACGCGCGTGCGCCACCGTCATCGCCTCGATCTGCCGTTCCTGCTTCGCGGCGTCGTAGTCGCGCCGTAGCTTCTTGCGGTCTGCGACCATCTGCTCGAGCGACTTGATCTGCGTGCCGATCGCAATCACCGAGGCCCTGAACTGCTGGACCCTTTGCGCCTTCTGCGCCATGAAGTTCTGCAGTTGCTCGATCGGGTTGAGACGCGCCTCCTGCTTGCGCAACGCCAGCAGCTTGTTCTCCCACTTCTGCCCGAGCAGGGGCAGTGCCTGCAGAAGGCCGATGCCGACGATGCAGACGCCTCCCAGCACCAGCAGTCCGGCGCCGGCCACCGCGGCGCTCCAGATGATGTTGCCCAGCAGTCCGAGCGCGACGACGGCGGCGGCCGCCCCTGCGATCCGCACGCCGATCGCGCGAGTGGCAGGCTCCAGGAGCTGCGCTGCCGGGTTCGTGTTCTTTCCCTCGTGATTCATCACTTTTGTTCTCCTCCAAAGTTGTGTTGCCGAAAAGTCGTGCGCACCTCGGTCGGCACGTTGATCGCGTCGGTGCAGGTCGCGACAACGCGGACGGCGGGCCTCTTGGCGAGGCCGACATCCCATTTCCTGGTGGCGGTGCCAGCCAGGCCCCTGCGTCGGGCTGGGCTGGCGGCGGTGGTGCTTCGCCTTGGCGATGCACAGATCACCCGCGCGGTGCGCGAGGCAGCGGCGGTGATGTGGGCAGAAGACGGGCGTGGAGCTTCGGGGTCACTGCGGGCGGCCCTCCCGGGCTCTCGCGGTGTCGTGCGCCACGCCAGTGCGGCAACCGGATCCGGTTGCTCGGCGAGACCTGGGCGCCGGAGTGAGAAAACTGCATCAAGGGATCGACCGCCGGCACTGCCTTGGCGCGATCCCTGGCCGCTCACCCCTTCGGCCCTCCCTCGTTCATCTTCTTGTTGTTGTTCTTCATCTGAGCCGCACTGTACCGGCGGTTGCGTGACAGAACGATGACAAGTGCAGCATGTACGCAACCCCGTCCCGGGCCGCTACGCAATCTGCTGAAGTTGCGCATGGCGGTCACTCGTGAGCGGCCGTTTCAGTTCGCCGTGAGCAGGGTTGCGGCGACATGGCCATGTCCCGGACGGCCCGAGGAGTGACGCCTTCCGGCCAAGAGCGGTCGCCCGCGACCGGCAGGTATGAGGGCGCTCAATTGAACTCGACTACGCTGCTGGCTACTACCGATCCAGCGGACCTCGCACCCCACGTCCGGCCCGATTGAGTACTTGGTGAAGCCGAGTCCCAGCTGGGCGTCCTCCGTCTCCAGTCATCCTGGTATGCCATCGAGTTTCAGCCAGGAGGATCGACGCACAAAAAACCTAACCTCGTTCGTTGGGGGGCGACCCGCAGCCCGCCTGCCCCTAACATCGAAGGTTAGCCATGAAACAATGTTGCTGCGAACCTCTGAATTCCGACATGCGCAGTTTCACCAACTTCTCGATAGCGATTGTTCTGCTGGTCGGCGCTGTTTCGGCACAAGCGGAGACTTGGCAGCCGTCGCCAGGCCATGTGCAAGTTCCGATCTGGCCCGGCGCGGTACCCGATGCGATAGCCTCCCCGAAAGCGGAGTCTGTCGGTCCGGGCTCAGGACGGGAGCGGTGGCTCAGAGCTGACGATGTCAGCCAGCCCACCATGACGGTGTATACGGCTGAGGGCCCGAACACCGAAGCGGCTGTGGTGGTGTTCCCCGGCGGAGGGTTCCGTACTTTGGCCATCGATCTGGAGGGCACGGAGATCTGCGACTGGCTGACATCACGCGGTATCACGTGCGTGCTGCTCAAGTACCGCGTTCCCGGGAGCAATCACTATTGGGATGACGATTGCCATTGCCACATCACGCCGAAGGTTCCTCGCGCGCTGCAGGACGCGCAGAGGACAATCAAGCTGGTCCGAGCCAAGGCGAAGGAACTGAATCTCGATCCCAACAAGATTGGCGTGATCGGCTTCTCGGCAGGCGGCTATCTGGTCGCGCAGACCAGCAACATTTTTGCGCCGACTTACAAGGCAGTCGATGCGGTCGACAAGCTAAGCAGTCGGCCTGACTTTGCTGTTGCGCTCTATCCAGGCCACTTGTGTCGCTCCGATGGCATTCTCGATCCCGGCATTCGCGTCACAAAGCAAACGCCGCCGACATTTCTGCTGCAAGCGTGGGATGACCCCGTCGACCCCATCTGCAACAGCACGGTCTATGCGCGCGCACTTGACCATGCCGGCGTGCCGGCAGAGGTCCATCTTTTTGCCAAGGGCGGGCATGCCTTCGGCCTCAGGGACAAGGAACATCCAATTTCGTTGTGGCCGATGCTCGTTGAGAACTGGCTCAAGGAAATCAAGATCCTGCAACCTTAAATGCGACGGAAAGGCCGCGGGCCAAAATTTCGCTCAGGCCGACAACGTCTCGCGCCGCGGCTCAACTCAGACATTGGGCATCCGCTTCCGGGCGTTGATTCCCAGATCTTGAATATCGCAGAAGGGTCGAGTCCTTCCAGTCACAACAGGCTACTTCCGCGCCGGCCATCGTGAAAGACCGCTCTGCGGCGTTGACCTCGCCAAGGGGTCGGTCATGTGCCGACACTGGGCTGCCTCGCGGTCAGTGCCACCGAAGTGAATTGATGTGCACGAGGCCGAGAGCGCGAACGAACGCCGCACAGCTCGCCAGGAGGTGTGTGCAGAGCGTCCTAAAGGGGTCAGGGCGAGAAGTTTCTGATCAGTTCGGCGTGAACTTGCTTGCGGCTTAATGAACCCGCAGCACCTYAAACTTCTGTCGGATTGGAGTGACCTGTATCGACACCTCATCACCCTCGCATTTACCCAGCATGGCCCTGCCCAGAGGGGCTTCGCTGCTGATGACCTGAACGAACTGAGCGCCGCTGACCAGCTTCATGCTTCCCCCATCCGGGCCGAGAAAGAGCTGTTGCTGCTTGTCGTCGGAATCGACCAGGCAGACCAGCGCGCCGAGCTGTATACCTTTGCTGGCGTCGTAGGGACTCGGGCGGAATTGGCGCCAATTGGCCATCGCCTGGCGGATGGCTTCGGCGCGACGAGCTTGGCCGGTGGCCAGGTAGGCGGCTTCGAGTCCCAATGTGTCGTATTTGTTTTCGGCGATGTTTTCCTCGTGAGTCGCCGTTTCATGGGCCGCCCGCACTGCCTGTTCGGCCTGCACCAGGTCTTCGGCGAGCCGTTCCAGCACCTGCTGCTGCAGCAAGAATTTATCCACGATGAAAGGTAAGCATCTCGAACAAACGGGGGTCAGCTCTTGATTATGAAGGGCTCCACCAGCCTTCGACACTTCTGTTGGCTGCAGGCTAACTTCGGCTATGGGCACCGTCCTGTCCCCCATTTCTGTGCATCGAACGGCAGGAACTGGCCGACCGCCGGAGGCCATGAACGGCCGCCTATCGGGTACGAAACGCGTGGAGCCGAGGCATGTCTGTCGGACAGTTCCGGAGAACCGCGAATGGCAGCTGAGGGTCGATAGGAACC
>NZ_JBFUGE010000497.1:0-4446 GCF_056403075.1 Ideonella sp. P3_A4
GGCTGCAGCTTCGGCTGGCGGTCGTTCGGACCGACGATGTAGACCTCGCGGCCGGGTTGGCGGCCGGTCAGCACATCCACGCCGAGGGCGATCACGCCGTCTGGCCCCGCGGCCAGTGACAGCGGGCGGCTACGTTCGGCGCCAGGCCGCTTCCACAAGCCGCCGGCACCGAAGCCGTATTCCAGCGCGCCATTAGGCTTCAGGCGCCACAAGCCGGTGTCGTTCTCGCCCTGCGAGCCGAACAAGGTGCCGGTGACCCAGGCCCCGCCGTCTTCAGTGGGCAGCAGGTCGACCACCATCAAGCGCTGGCCCACCGGCGACGCGATGCTGCGGCCCGCCGCACCCCAGCTGGTGTCGGCCTGGCCGTTGGCTTGCAGGCGTTGCACCATCGGGCTGCTGGTGCCCGAGGCGAGCGAGGTGACGCCGAGCCAAATGCGGCCGGTGGTGTCCACGCGCAGCGCGGCCGCATTGGCATCGCCACCACCGAAGTCCAGCGCCAGTCGGCCGGCCTTGCCGAAAGCCGGGTCCAACCCGCCGCCGGGCAGCTTGCGCTCCAGCAGCGTCGGTTCCTCGTCGTCGTTGATGCGCCAGCGGGTGCCGTCCGGCCCGCGCACGGCCATCGGCCCCGCCAGCACAGCGGCATGGAACAAGCAAAGGGCCAGTGCGGCCCCGGCCCCAGCGGCCCGGCGCCGCGCGTTCACTTGTTGATGTCGCCCAGGCAGAGGTACTTGACCTCGACGTAGTCGTCGATGCCCTGGTGCGCGCCCTCGCGGCCGAGGCCCGATTGTTTGACACCGCCGAAGGGCACTTCGGCCGTCGAGATCAGGCCGGTGTTGACGCCGACCATGCCGTACTCCAGCGCCTCGCCGACGCGGAAGATGCGACCGATGTCGCGGCTGTAGAAGTAGCTCGCGAGGCCGAACTCGGTTGCGTTGGCCTGTTCGATCGCTTCCGCTTCGGTCTCGAAGCGGAACACCGGGGCCACCGGGCCGAAGGTCTCTTCGCGCGACACCACCATCTCGGGCGTCACGTTGGACAGCACGGTCGGGCTGTAGAAGCGCTCGCTGATGCGCTCACCGCCGGTCACGACGGTGGCGCCCTTGGCGACCGCGTCGGCCACGTGCGACTCGACCTTGGCGATCGCCTGGTCGTCGATCATCGGGCCCTGGTTGACGCCGGCGTCGAAGCCGTTGCCGACCTTGATGCCCTTGGCCTTCTCGGCCAGCTTCTCGACAAAGCTGTCGTAGACCTTGGACTGCACATAGAWGCGGTTSGCGCAGACGCAGGTCTGGCCGGCRTTGCGGTACTTGCTGACCATCGCGCCTTCGACGGCCGAGTCGATGTCGGCGTCGTCGAAGACGATGAAAGGTGCGTTGCCGCCCAGTTCCAGCGAGATCTTTTTCACCGTCGGCGCGCACTGCGCGGCCAGGATGCGGCCGACCTCGGTCGAGCCGGTGAACGACAGGTGACGCACCACGTCGCTTGCGCACAGCGCCTTGCCGACAGCGATGGAGTTGTCCGCATCGGCAGTCACGATGTTCAACACACCGGCCGGCATGCCGGCACGCTGCGCCAACTCGGCCACGGCCAGCGCCGACAACGGCGTGGCTTCAGCCGGCTTGATCACCACCGGGCAACCCGCAGCCAAGGCCGGGGCGACCTTGCGGGTGATCATCGCGATCGGGAAGTTCCACGGCGTGATCGCCGCGCAGACACCGACCGGCTGCTTGATGACCAGGTAGCGCTTGTTGTTGTCGGTCGTCGGCACGGTTTCGCCGTAGATGCGCTTGGCTTCTTCGGCGAACCACTCCAGGAAGCTGGCGCCATAGCCAACCTCGCCCTTGGCCTCGGCCAGCGGCTTGCCTTGCTCGGCGGTCATGATGCGGGCCAGGTCGTCTGCATTCGCATGCAGCAGATGGAACCACTTCATCAGGATCGCGGCGCGTTCCTTCGCGGTCTTGTTGCGCCAGGCCGGCCAGGCCTTGTTGGCCGCGGCAATCGCCGCTTCAGCCGACTCGGCACCCAGGTTCGCCACGTCCGCCAGCTTGGAGCCGGTGGCCGGGTCAGTCACGTCGAAACGCGCGTCGCCGGCGACCCACTCGCCACCGATGAGCGAGTCGGTCTTCAGCAGGCTGGGGTCGTTCAGCGTCGAGAGAGGGGAGGTCTTCATGTCCATGGGTACATCCTATGCCGAGGTCGTCTGAGCGCTGTTACAGGTGACGTTGAATGAGTTCCTGCGGATGGCCGCGCCCCGGTTCGGGATGGGCTGGTAGGCGCAAACCACAGTCATAGCTTGAGCTATGACGAGGATTTGCAACGACGCAGACCGCCCGAAGCGGGGATGCGGGCGCCGCGAGGGACTCGTTCAGCGTTGCCTTAGCCGGCGACAGCGGCGTCGAAGGCTTCCGCCAGGATCGCCAGGCCTTCTTCGAGTTGCGCTTGCGGCACGGTTAGCGGCACCAGAATGCGCAGCACGTTGGCATAGCTGCCACACGACAACATCACCAGGCCACGCTTGATCGACTCGGCGCAAATGCGCTTGGTCAGGTCGGCGTCCGGCTGATGGACATCGCCGTTCTTGAACAGTTC
The DNA here is from genome assembly GCF_056403075.1 of Ideonella sp. P3_A4. NCBI lineage: Bacteria > Pseudomonadati > Pseudomonadota > Betaproteobacteria > Burkholderiales > Sphaerotilaceae > Ideonella > Ideonella sp. P3_A4. The sequence goes on from NZ_JBFUGE010000497.1 coordinate 2,590, forward strand.
CACTGCGACCATCGCGCCTGAGGCACGCACGTCGCCGATCGCCTTGTGCTTGGCGGCAATGGCCTTCAAGCCGGTCACCAGCGTTTCGCCAACGGCCTTCGAGCGGTCGAGCAGTTTTTCTTCTTCGAAGATGTCCAGCACCGCCAGCGCCGCGGCGCAAGCCAGCGGGTTGCCGGCGTAGGTGCCGCCCAGGCCGCCGGGCAGCGGCTTGTCCATCAGCTCGGCGCGGCCGATCACGGCCGAGATCGGGAAGCCACCGGCCATCGACTTGGCCATCGTGACCATGTCGGGCACCGCGTTCGGGCCCCACTGCTCGCAGGCCAGCCAGGTGCCGGTGCGGCCGGCGCCGGTCTGCACTTCGTCGGCGATCAGCACGATGCCGTGCTTGTCGCACAGGCGGCGCAGCGCTTGCGCGAATTCCGGCGGGGCGATGTAGAAGCCGCCTTCGCCTTGCACCGGCTCCAGGATGATGGCTGCGACACGCTCGGCCTCGACGTCGTATTTGAAGATGTGCTCGAGCGACTTCAGCGAGTCAGCCACCGACACGCCGTGCAGCTCGTTCGGGTATTCGGCGTGGTAGATCTCGGCCGGGAAGGGGCCGAAGCCGGCCTTGTACGGGGCGACCTTGCCGGTCAGCGCCATGCCCAGCAGCGTGCGGCCGTGGAAGCCGCCGCCGAAGGCGATGACGGCCTGGCGCTTGGTCGCGGCACGGGCGATCTTGACGGCGTTTTCGACAGCCTCGGCGCCGGTCGACAGGAAGTAGGCCTTCTTCGCGAAGTCGCCCGGGGTCTTGGCGATCAGGCGCTCGGCCAGGTCGATGTAGGGCTCGTAGGCCAGCACCTGGAAGCAGGTGTGGTGGACCTTGTCCAACTGGGCCTTCACGGCGGCGACGATCTTCGGGTGGCGGTGACCGGTGTTCAGCACCGCGATGCCGCCGCCGAAGTCGATGTAGCGCTTGCCTTCGACGTCCCATACCTCGGCGTTTTCGGCGCGCTCGGCGACCACGTCATAGGTCTGGCCCAGGCCGGTGGGCAGGGCGGCGCGGCGGCGTGCCATCAGGGCGGCGTTGGTCTTGGCAGTGGCGGCGGGGTCGCGGTGCATATCGGGCTCCTGGGATGTGGTGCGGCGCCGGGCGGATGCCCCAAGGCGCCAAGACTGCCACTCTAGCCCCGCCAGGCCAGCCGCTACCATGTACAGCACCCAAGCCCCTGGTCGCGCACTGTGCTGGGTGTGCGACCAGTACACCTGCCGTTCCGACGCCCGAATGCTGCTGACCCTCGATCCCCAGGCCGCCTTGCCGCTCGTGACCCAGATCGTGCAGGGCCTGGGCCGCCAGATCGACGAGGCGGCGCTGCGTGAAGGCACCAAGCTGCCGTCGATCCGCCAGTTCGCGCAAAGCCACCAGGTCAGCGTCTTCACGGTGGTCGAGGCCTATGACCGGTTGGTGGCGCAGGGGTACCTGGTCTCCCGGCCACATTCGGGCTTTTTCGTGCGGCGCCGTGCGGCGGCCGGCGCGGCCGAGCCAGTGCCTGCAACCCCGCAGGGTTTCGACTCGGCCTGGTACCTGCGCCGGATCTTCGAAAACCGCCACCTGGCCGTCAAAGCGGGCTGTGGCTGGTTGCCGGGCGACTGGCTGTTCGAAGACGGCCTGCGCCGCGGCCTGCGTGCGCTGGCCGCCGACGACGCTGACCTGGGCGGCTACGGCGACCCCAAAGGCCACCCGCCGCTGCGCCACGCGATCTGCGAGGCGCTGGCCGAGCAGCAGGTGACCGTGCCGCCAGCCCAGGTGCTGCTGACCCAAGGCTCCAGCCAGGCCCTGGACCTGTGCGTGCGCCGCCTGGTGCGGGCGGGCGACAC
>NZ_JBFUGE010000498.1:0-4445 GCF_056403075.1 Ideonella sp. P3_A4
GCTGAAGATCCGCACTGTGGCCGCCGAGATGGGCGTGGGCCAGATGCCGGTGCGCGCCGCCTTGCAGCGGTTGGCAGCCGAAGGCGCGCTGGTCAACGTGCCGCACGCTGGCGTGACCGTGCCACGGTTGTCATTGCCCGAGTTCGACGACCTGCTGCAGATGCGCATGCTGCTCGAGGGCGAGGCCGCTGAGCGCGGTGCGGCACGGCTCGACGCGGCCGGCACCAAGGAGCTGACGGCGCTGTGCCGGCGCATGGAACGCGCCCTTGCCAAGGCGAACGCGAGCGACTACCTGGCCGCCAACGAAGACTTCCACGTGCGCCTTTACCGCGCAGCAGGATCACCGCTGCTTTTCGAACTGATCGACACGTTGTGGCTCAAGGCCGGCCCGATCTCGAACCAGCTCTTCGACACGCCCGACGCGGCCGCCGTGTTGAACGACGCGCACGAGGATCTGGTGAAGGCTCTGGCCCGACGTGACAGCGCCGGCGTGCGCCGCGCGGTGGAGAAGGACATCTTTGTCGCCGGGCAATTCCTGCGACAGGGGCTCAAGGCGCCGGGACGCTGAGTACGCCCGAGCTGCAGGCCTTTAGGCTCGCTCGATGCGTGCCCAGGCCGAGTGGTTGTGAATGCTTTCGAAGTTCTCGACATCCACGACGTAACGGCCAATACGCGAATCCGCGTTCAGCGCCAACGCCACATCCCGCACCAAGTCCTCGACGAACTTCGGGTTCTCGTAAGCGCGCTCAGTCACCCACTTCTCGTCGGCACGCTTGAGCATCGGCCAGATCTCGCTCGATGCGGCTTCCTCGGCAAAACGCACCAGCTCGTGCCACTCGATCGGCGCCGATTCGGGCGATGCCACTTCGACGCGGATCGTGACCAGCGAACGCTGGTTGTGGGCGCCGTAGTCCGAGATTTCCTTAGAGCACGGGCACAGGCTCTTCACCGGCACGCCAACTTCGATCCAGACTGAGGTTTGACCGCTACGCTTTTCGGCCACCAGGGCGCCCGCATAGTCCAGCAGGCTTTGCAGGCCCGACACGGGTGCGCGCTTGCGGATGAAAAACGAAAACTTGGCCTCGATGCGACCTTCGGTGGCGTTGAGCTTGTCCAGCATCAACGGCAGCTCGCGTGCCAGCTCGGCTGCGTCCACCGCCTTGTTCAGCGCATCCAGCCAGGCCACGAAGCGCGACATGTGGGTGCCCTTTTTCTCGGCGGGCAGCGCCACATCCAGGTTCCACAACGCGGCCGTGCTTTGCTCGGTGCCGGCCACCTTCAGTGTCAGCGGGTAGCGCACGTCCTTCACGCCGACGCGTTGGATCGCCACGTGACGCTCGTCGCGTTCGCTCTGGGTGTCGGGGATGTGCAGCGCTTCGGTCGGGTGATTCATGGGAAAACAGCGGGAAACCAGCTGCGTAGCTTCGCAGCTTTCGACAGCGCTTGCTGTCGCCAGGGTGAATGCCGATCCGTGTTAAGCGGCCGCCGGGGTGACCAGCGACAGAGGTGCACCGAAGCGCTTGATCACCGCCTGCTCGATGCCAGCGGCGTCCAGCCCGCACATCGCCATCAATTTGACCGGGTCACCATGTTCGATGAACTCGTCTGGCAGACCCAGGCGCAGCACCGGTGTGTTCAGGCCAGCGGCGGCCAAAGTTTCCAACACCGCGCTACCRGCACCACCAGGCAGGCAGCCTTCTTCGACCGTCACGATCGCTTCGTGCGTGCGGGCCAGCTGCAGCACCAGCTCGGTGTCCAGCGGTTTGGCGAATCGCATGTTGGCGACCGTCGCGTCCAGCTTGCCGGCGGCCGTCAAGGTGGGGTACAGGATGGTGCCGAAAGCCAGCATCGCGATGCGGCGGCCTTCGCGGCGGATCTCACCCTTGCCCCAGGGCAGCGTCGTCAGGGTCGGCTGCACTGCCACGCCAGCGCCACTGCCGCGCGGGTAACGCACGGCGACCGGGCCTTCGTGCTTGAACGCTGTCGTCAGCGCTTGGCGGCACTCGTTCTCGTCGGCCGGCGTGAGCATTGCCAGGTTCGGCACACAGCGCACGTAGGCGATGTCATAGGCGCCGCAGTGGGTGGCGCCATCAGCGCCGACGATACCGGCGCGGTCCAGCGCAAACATCACTGGCAGGTTCTGGATCGCAACGTCGTGGATCAGCTGGTCGTAGCCGCGCTGCAGGAAGGTCGAGTAGATCGCCACCACCGGCTTCAGGCCTTCGCAGGCCAGGCCGGCGCCAAAGGTGACCGCGTGCTGCTCGGCGATGCCGACATCGTGGTACCGCTTCGGGAAGCGCTTTTCGAACTCGACCATGCCCGAGCCTTCGCGCATCGCCGGCGTGATGCCGACCAGGCGCTCATCGGCCTCGGCCATGTCGCACAGCCATTGGCCAAAGACCTGCGTGAACGTGGCCTTCGGCGCCGTGGTGGGCTTTTGCAGGCCGACGGCCGGGTCGAACTTGCCCGGGCCGTGGTAGTTGACCGGGTCGGACTCGGCCAGCTTGTAGCCGTAGCCCTTCTTCGTCACCACGTGCAGGAACTGCGGGCCCTTGGCTTCACGCAGGTTTTCCAGCGTCGGCACCAGCGAGTCGAGGTCGTGGCCGTCGATCGGGCCGACGTAGTTGAAGCCGAACTCTTCGAAGATCGTGCCCGGCACGACCATGCCCTTGCTGTGCTCTTCGAAGCGCTTGGCGAATTCGTACAGCGGGGTGTTCTTCAGCACGCTCTTGGCGCCCTCGCGCGCCGCGGCGTAGAACTTGCCGCTCATCAGGCGCGCCAGGTAGCGATTCAACGCGCCCACCGGCGGGCTGATCGACATGTCGTTGTCGTTCAGGATCACCAGCATGTCCGGCAGGCCGTGGCCACCGGCGTAGCCGCCGTGGTTCAGCGCCTCGAAGGCCATGCCGCCGGTCAAGGCACCATCGCCGATGATCGCAACCGCCTTGCGGTTTTCGCCCTTCAGCTTGGCGGCGTGGGCCATGCCCAGCGCGGCCGAGATCGAGGTCGACGAGTGGCCGACGCCGAAGGTGTCGTATTCACTCTCGCAGCGGCGCGGAAAACCGCTGATGCCGCCCAGTTGCTTCAGCGAGGCCATCGCCTCGCGGCGGCCGGTCAGGATCTTGTGCGGGTAGGACTGGTGGCCCACGTCCCACACCAGCCGGTCGTACGGCGTGTTGAAGACGTGGTGCAGCGCCACCGTCAGCTCGACCGTGCCCAGGTTTGACGACAGGTGGCCGCCGGTGCGGCTGACGCTGTCGAGCAGGAAATCGCGCAACTCGCCGGCCAGCGTTTTCAGCTGGGCACGGTTGAGCTTGCGCAGGTCCTGCGGCGACTGGATGGTTTGCAACAAGGCTTGGGTCATGGCTTGCTCGCGATCCGGCGATGGCACGGTCGGGTCAATGATGGCGGTCAACCACTTTGTCGGCCAGCCAGGCCAGGCGGTGGGTGCGGCCCAGGCCGCTACGCTGCAGTGCGGCTTGCGCCTGCTCACGCAGCTCGTCGGCATGGCGGCGCGCGGCGGCCATGCCCAGCACGGTAACGTAGGTCGGCTTGTTGTTTTCCAAGTCCTTGCCGGCGGTCTTGCCCAGCGTCTCGGATTCTTGCGTCACGTCGAGGATGTCGTCGACGACCTGGAAGGCCAGGCCGATCGCCGCACCGTAATCCGACAACGCATTCCATGCAATGGGGGTGGTGGCGCCGCAAGCAGCACCCATCAGCACACTGGCTTGCAGCAAGGCACCGGTCTTGCGGCGGTGCATGTCGCGCAGCGCGGTTTCGTCCAGCCGGTGGCCGACGCTGGCCAGATCGATCGCCTGCCCCCCCGCCATGCCTTGGTGGCCAGCGGCACGGGCCAGCAAACCGACCAACTTGGCCTGCAGCGCGGGCGGCATGCCTTGCTCGGGCGTCAGAACCTCGAATGCCAGGGCCTGCATCGCGTCGCCGGCCAGCATGGCCTGCGCTTCGCCGTATTGCACGTGCACGGTCGGCTTGCCGCGGCGCAGCGCGTCGTCGTCCATGCAGGGCATGTCGTCGTGCACCAGCGAGTAGGCGTGGATCAACTCGACCGCCACCGCAGCGCGCATCGCGGCGTTCGACTGACCGTCGACAGCCTCGCAGGCGGCCAACGCCAACAGCGGACGCAAGCGCTTGCCACCGTCCAGCACGGCGTAGCGCATCGCATCGCCCAGCCCGGCCGGCGGATCGGCTGGCACCAGGCTGTCCAACGCCGATTCGACGGCCGTCAGCTCAGCGCGTGCCCATTCATCAAAATCTTCTGGTGTCATGCGTTCGTCCAGGGCTTTTGCAGCCCTTCCTCGAGGACCTTCACTTGGGTCTCGACGCTCGCCAGCCGAGCGCGACAGAAATCAAGCAGGACGGCGCCGCGGCGATAGCCCTCGAGCAGACGGTCCAGCGGCAACTGCCCGCCCTCCATGGCCTGGACC
>NZ_JBFUGE010000499.1:0-4444 GCF_056403075.1 Ideonella sp. P3_A4
AGTGCTACGGCTCACAGTACTGGCACGACCTGACCGCAACGATCTGGGTGGCTTCGAGTCGCAACTGCTTGACCACAGTGATCGTCGCGTAGTGGCGGCCGATGTCTGGGTGCTCGATCGCGCGGCTTTGCACCTTGTGCTCGCGCGCGACCGCTTCGATGCTGCGTGCCAATTCCGGGTGACCGCGGTAGTCGTACGGCACGCCGTGCAGGTACCACGGCATCTCGTCGGACACGTACATGCCTTGGTAGCGCGCGCCGGCATCGATCAGGTGGTAGCCGGTGGTGAACCAGTGCGAGTCGAAGATCATCACCACGTCCGGCTTCACTGCCGCGATCTTGTCGCGCAGCCTCGCGTAGCCGGCGATCAGGTCCGAGTCTTCGCCGGCGCCCATCAGGCGGCGGAATTCTTCGCATTGCATCAGGCCCGGGTGGTGCGAGACGAGCGCGGCGCCAACAATCTGTCCCATTGTTTGTGACCCTCGATCRGCGTTGGCTGAAGCTGGCGCGGAAGGGCTTGGTCGGTACGACCACGTCCTTCACGTCGCAGAAGAAATCGAAGCTCCATTCGCCGCCTTCACGTCCAATGCCAGAGCGCTTGACGCCACCGAAGGGTGCTGCCAAGTCGCGGATGCCGAAGCTGTTGACCCAGATGAAGCCGGTGCGCACAGCTTCAGCCACCGCGGTGGCGTGCGTGGTCTCGCCGTAGCAGACACCGCCGAGGCCGTAGTCAGTGCCGTTGGCGAGTGTGATCGCCTCTTCGTCGCTGGCAAAGGTCTGCAGCGTCAACACCGGGCCGAAGACCTCGGTCTGCACGATCTCGTCGTTCTGCCGCAGGTTCGTCAACAGTRTGGGCTCGACATACTGCGCGCCGAAGGGGTGCGGCTTCCCACCCCACAGCAGCTGGGCGCCGCCCACCATCGCGCGGTTGACGAAGTCCATCACCCGCTCGACCTGCCGCGGGTGGACGATGGGCCCGACCTCGGTTGCCTCGTCGCGCGGGTCTCCCACCCTCAGCTTGGCAACGTAGTCGCGCAGCGCCTCGACGTAGCTGTCGGTGATCTTCTCGTGCACCAGCAGGCGCGTGCCTGCCAGGCAGACCTGGCCCGCGTTGCGGTACATCAGGGCGCCTGTCGCCGCGGCGTTGTCGATGTCGGCGTCTTCCAGCACGATGAACGGGCTCTTGCCGCCCAGCTCCAGGCTGCAGGGCACGAGGTTGGCGCCGGCGGCCTGCGCGATCCACTTCGCGGTCGGCACCGAACCGGTGAACGAGATGCGCGCCAAGCGCGGGTCGCTGACGAGCGCCGCGCCAGTGTTGGCCCCCGTGCCCTGCAGCAAGTTGAACACGCCCGGCGGCAGGCCGGCCGCTTCAGCGCAATCGGCCAGCAGCGACGAGGTCAGCGGTGCCCACTCCGGTGCCTTCAGGATCACCGTGTTGCCCGCCGCGAGAGCCGGGCCGATCTTCCAGGTCGCCAGCATCAGCGGCGCGTTCCACGGCGTGATGATCGCCACCACGCCGGCTGGGTCGTGGCGAATGTGGTGAGTCGCCTGCTCGGTCGTGATCTTGCGGTCCTGCAGCGTCAGCGCATGCTCGGCGAACCAGCGGATGTTCAGCATCGCGCGCGGCACCACACCGTGGCGCATCCGGCTCAGCAGCACACCGGCATCGTTGCTCTCGACGACGCAGAAATCATCGGCACGTTTGCCGATCTCGTCGGCGAAACGATTGAGCAGCGGCTGGCGCTCGGCGGCGCTCAAGGCGGCCCAGGCGGGGAACGCGGCCGCAGCCGCGCGGATGGCCGCGTCCACATCGCCGGCCGACGCTTCGCCCACGTGGCCGAGCAGGCGTTGGTCGATCGGCGATTGCAGCGCGAAACTGGCGGCGGACGCGACACGGCGGCCGCCGATGTAGTGGTCGGGCGACACGGCCACGCCGGCCACGTCGAGCAATGCAGAGGTCACGAGAGCACCTTTCCAGGGTTCATCAGGTTCAGGGGATCGAACGCTGTCTTGATCGCGCGCATCAGCTGCAACTCGATCGGCGACTTGTAGCGTGCTGATTCATCACGCCGCAGCACACCCAGCCCATGCTCGGCCGAGATCGAGCCGCCGGCGGCCGCGACCGCGTCGTGCACCAGGCGGTTCAGTGAGCCTTCGAGCGCGATGAACTCGGCTTCGGGCTGGCCCGGTGCGGGCGAGAAGTTGTAGTGCAGGTTGCCGTCGCCCAGGTGGCCGAAGGTCACCGCACGCAGGCCAGGAAAGGCCTGCGCGACAGCCGCTGTCGTTGCCTCGACAAAGCCCGCGATGCGCGAGATCGGCAGCGCGATGTCGTGCTTGATCGTCTTGCCTTCAGCGCCCTGCGATTCGGAGATGTCTTCGCGCAGCGCCCACAGCGCGCGGAACTGCGCCAGGGTGGTGGACACCGCGGCGTCGGTCGCACAGCCCTGCTCGATCGCAAGCTCCAGCAAGCTCTCCAGCGCGCTGTTGGCATGGGCTTCGTCTTGCGTATCGCTCAGCTCGATCAGCACATACCAGGGTGAACGATCCGCCAGCGGCAGCCTTGCGGCCGGCACGTGTTTTTCGACCAATGCGATGCACGTGTCTCCCATCAACTCGAACGCGGTCAGCCCGGCGCCCAGCCGAGACTGCGCCAACTGCAGCAGCTCGGTCGCAGCCTGCGGCGACGGCACGGCCACGAAGGCGGCCAACTGGGCTGCAGGCAGCGGAAACAGCTTCAACACCGCCGCCGTGATCACGCCCAGCGTGCCTTCGCTGCCGATGTAGAGGTCTCGCAGGTCGTAGCCGGTGTTGTCCTTGCGCAGGCCGCGCAAACCGTTCCAGACCTGGCCGTCGGGTGTCACCACCTCCAGCCCGAGGCACAGCTCGCGCGCATTGCCATAACGAAGCACCTGCACGCCGCCGGCGTTGGTGGCCAGGTTGCCGCCGATCGTGCAACTGCCCTGTGCGGCCAGACTCAAGGGGAACAAGCGCCCCGCTTCGCACGCCGCATCTTGCAGCTGCTGCAACGTGACGCCGGCTTCGGCTTCGATCGTCTGGTTGACCGGGTCGACCGATCGTATGCGCTTCAAGCGCGTCAGCGACAACACCAGCGCTTGGCCTGACCCGTCCGGCGTCGCGCCACCGGACAGGCCGGTGTTGCCGCCCTGCGGCACGACCGGCATGCGGTTCGCATGGCACCAGCGCAACACCGCGGCCACATCGTCGGCCGTGTCGGGTTGCACCACGGCGATCGCCTGGCCGGTCCACTTGCGACGCCAGTCGGTCAGGAAAGGCGCCATCTCGGCTGCGTCCGTGTGCAGCCGGCCGCTGAACGCGGCGCGCAAGGTCGCGAGGTCCATCAGGCGAACCGGACGTGGATGACGCCGAGCCGGCCGTAGTCGGCCTCGAACACGTCGCCCGCTGCGCAGGCTACCGGYCGCGTGAACGAACCGCCGAGCACGATCTCCCCAGCGGCCAGCCCTTCGCCGTGCAGCGCCAGCTTGTTGGCCAGCCACGCCACGCCGTTGCCGGGATGGTTCAGCACCGCGGCAGCGAGGCCCGACTCTTCGACCACGCCGTTCTTGATCAGCAGCGCACCGCACCAGCGCAAGTCGACCGCGTCGGGCTTGACCGCACGGCCACCCAGCACGATGCCGGCACTGGCGGCGTTGTCGGCGATCGTGTCGGTGACCTTGCGCGGCGCCTTGGTCTCGCGGCAGAACTGCTCGATGCGGGCGTCTATCAGTTCCAGCGCCGGCATCACGTGGTCGGTCGCGCCCAGCACGTCGGCCAGCGTCACGTGCGGGCCCTTCAGCGGCCGAGCCAGCACGAAGGCCAGTTCGACCTCCAACCGCGGCACCAGGAAGCGCGCCGCTTCAAGCTCGGCGCCGCTGTGGAACACCATGTCGTCGAGCAGCGCGCCGTAGTCGGGCTCGGTGATCTGCGAGGCGATCTGCATCGCCCGCGAGGTCAGGCCGATCTTGTGGCCGACGACGCGCCGGCCCTCGGCGAGTTTCAGCGCCATCCATTCGCGCTGGATCGCGTAGCTGTCGGCGATCTCCAGCCCGTCGAATCGACGGCTGAACTGAGGGATGGCCGTGCGCGTGCGCTCGGCTTCGCGCAGCTCGTGCGCCAGTTGGCGATGGATGTCGGGGCTCAGCATGCGGCGAAGTGTCGGTCGACCGGTTCACAACCACAAGCGATGAATACTGACCTATATTCAAGCTGAGCTAATCAATCGACTGCCGCCATGCCGCTGCCGCGCTTCAGCCCTCGCCAACTCGAAGCCTTCGTCACCGTGGCCGAGCTGCGCAGCTTCAGCGCCGCCGGCCAGCGGCTGGCGCTCACGCCGTCGGCGGTCAGCCAGCTCATCGCCGAGCTGGAGACCGCCATCGGTTTTCGGCTGTTCGACCGCAGCACGCGCAAGGTCGCGGTCTCGTCGGCGG
>NZ_JBFUGE010000500.1:0-4437 GCF_056403075.1 Ideonella sp. P3_A4
GTAGTGCAGGCTCAGTTCATTGCGGTCGATCGCAGTCCGCAGAGCCGAGGCCACGGCCGTTCGGCGCAGGTGCGCCGTCGCATCCTGAGGCGAAGCGACCGCCACCTGGTCGTTGACAGCGTCCGTCGCACCGGCCACGGGTTCGGCAGACCTCGCGCCCGCGACCTCGCGACGTAACGACGACACGTCTTCAAGCGTTTCACTCGGCGTGACCATCCCTGATCGTCCTTGCTAATGCACACCGGCCCTTGCTCGAAAGCCCCGGACCGGTACCTGACTGCCACACTGCTGGTGGTTCATTGATATCTTCGTCTCGCCCGTCGCAAAAGTCCATGGTGCGCCCGGGCTCGTTGCGGTCAGTTGACTTGCGTCAACTCCATGGGTAGGGGCGGGGGGTCCTGCGACTCATCACACATGATGGGTATCCAGACCCTGAACGCGCTGCCCTTGCCCGGCTCTGAGTGGACCTTGATCTGCCCCTTGTGTTTCTGCACGATGGAGAACGACAGCGACAAGCCCAGGCCGGTGCCCTTGCCGACCGGCTTGGTCGTGTAGAAGGGTTCGAAGATGCGCTTTTGCACCTCGGCCGACATGCCGCAGCCGGTGTCGGCCACTTCGACCCAGACCCAATCGCCGCTGCGCCCGGTGGACAGGGTGATCACCCCGTTGCTCTCGATCGCATGGGCCGCGTTGACGATGAAGTTCATGAACACCTGGTTCAGTTGCGCTGCCAGGCAACGCACCGGCGGCAACTGGCCGTAGCTGCGGCGAACCTCGGCCTTGTACTTGATCTCGTTGTTGACCACGTTGAGCGTCGACTCCAGGCCGGCGTTCAGGTCGGCCTCTTGCCAATCGGCGTTGTCGACGCGGGAGAAGTCCTTCAGGTCCTGCACGATGCGCTTGACGCGGGTCAGGCCATCGGCGCTCTCGCGCAGCAGCACCGGCACGTCCTCGCGCAGGTACTCGAGGTCGACGTCCTGCTTGGTGGCCTGGAGCCGCTGCCGCACTTCGGCGCTCAGCGTGTCTTCGTGGGTCTCATAGTCGGCCAGCAGCTTCAGCAGGCCGTCGACATAGTGCTTGAGCGAGCTGAGGTTCGAGTTGACGAAGCCCACCGGGTTGTTGATCTCGTGGGCAACGCCGGCCGCCAGCTGGCCGATCGATGCCATCTTTTCGGATTGCAGCAGCTGGTTCTGGGCCTCTTCGAGCATCCGGTTGGTTTCCTTCAACCGCTCGTAGTTGGACTCCAGCGCTTCCTGCGCGCGCCGCACCTCGCTGCGGTCCTGCAACAGCCACCAGGCGCCAGCGGTGGGATCGTCGACGTTGGAGACGTAGGCAATCATCTGCACCCACAGCTGCTTGCCGTCCAGGCGCTGCAGCATCCGCTCGTGCTGCAGCGGCTTGCCCTGCGTCAGCACCGGCAAAGCCATCTCGCCGAACGCGGTGAAGTCCTCGGTACTGCAGAAAAAGTCCGCCGTCAGGTGGCCGACGGCGCTGCTGCCATCAGGCATGAACATCTCGGCGAACTTCTTGTTGTGCCGGATCACCTTGCCGTTTGACGACGCGAGGATGCCGACCGAGGCGTTCTCCATGAAGGCGGCCAGCTCGCGGTGCGTGCTGTTGAGTTCGGCGGTGCGCTCGCTGACCAGCAGCTCCAGCTGGTTGCGGTGCCGCATCAGCTCTTCTTCCGCCGCGCGTCGCTGCGACACGTCCTGCAGGGTCTCGATGGCGCCGACGACCTCGCCGGTGGCATTGCGCAGCGGCGCCGAGGTAAAAAACAGCCACCTGCCGCTGTCGCCGAAGCTGGGAAAGAAGTCCTCGCCTTCGAAAGCCCCGGCCGCCGTCTTGGAAGGCTGGATCTTTCCGCCGTACAGCTGTGCCATGGCTTGGGCGTCCGCCCCGTCGACGATCATGTCGCACAGCAGTGGGCGCTCGGTGGGGTAGAACACGCAGCCCTTTTCGACCACGCCCTGCATGTCCCAGTAGTCGCGACCGGTCAACTGCTCGCATGCCCGGTTCCAGTGCGTCACGCGGTGCTCGCCGTCGATGACGAAGGTCGCCACCGGCGTGCTGTCCATGATCTGGTTCAGCACCTGGCTCATGTTGAGCAAGCTGGTCTGAACGTGCCGCATGTCGCTCAGGTCCTGGCAGGTCGACAGCACGGCGGGCTGGCCGTCGATGTCGATGCGCCGAGCGGTCAGCTCGACGAAGCGCTCGGCACCGGTCGATGTGCGCAGTGTCATCTCCGTGGCCGCGGGCTCTGGGTCTTGCTCCAGGCAGGTGATGCCGTAGCTGGCCATCTGGCCCGCCATCTCCGGGCCGACCAGGTCTGCGGGCGTCATGGTCAGCAGGCTGGCCTCATCGTGGCCGACCAGGCGCGCCAGCGCTTCGTTGACGCACAACAGCTCGGCGCCCTGGTGCAGGAAGGCCGGCACGTGGAGTGCGCGCATGACCGCGCGGCACAAGGTCCCAGCGGTGCCAGGTCGGGTTTCGGTCAGCATGGCGTCTGGAAGGTCGCGCTGCATGCGTCAGTTCCAGCCGCCGCGCGGCTCGGGCAGCAGGACGTCGGCGTCCATCACGACCGAGCCGTCCGCCCCCCATTGGACCCGCGTGATGCCGGGCTCCAGCTGTTCCAGGCGCTTCATTTCCAGCTCCTCGGCCGAGAGATCGCCGCGCTCGCAGCGCACCTGGTTGGCCAGGGCCTCGTTCTCCATCCGCAACGCGCGGATCTGCAAGATCTGCGACAGCGCGCTGATCAACTCGAAGTCGTTCCACGGCTTGGCGATGAAGCGGTCGATCTGGGCCTCGTTGATGGCGCCGATCAGCCCGTTCAGGTCGGTGTAGCCCGACAGGATCACCCGCGAGCAATCGGGCTGCAATTCGCGCATGCGGCGCAACACCGCCACGCCGTCCATCTCTGGCATGCGGAAGTCCGAGATGACCAGGGAGTAGGCACGCTCCTCGGCGCGCGCCAGCGCCTGCTTGGCCGAGACGAAGGTTTCGACCTCGGCCAGACGGGAATGGCCCGCCACCACGAGCGGCGAAAGCCGCAGCAGGCGCGACAGTGCGTTGAGCACACCGCTCTCGTCGTCCACCAGCATGATTCGATGCGCTTGCATACGCTTTTCCTTTCCCTGAACCAGGTCTTTGTACAGCCCTACATCCGTCTACATCACCTCTACATCGGACTCAGGCCATGTCCTTGCGCACGTACAGGCTGAGCTTGACGCCTTCACGCTGCGCATACTCGCGCACCTGGCGTACCACCCGCGCGTCGAACACGTAGCCGGTGGCCAGCAGCAAGGTGCCCTGGGTGCTGACCAGATCGCGTGACAACACCATGCCGGGCACCAGGTCGAGCGCGGAAATCTCGCGATCGCGCTCGCTTTCCGGCAGCGGCTGTTTCAACACCTCGACAAAGGCCGCGACCACATTCGCGTCGTAGCGGTTGCCCGCCCCGCGGCGAATGCTGCTGGCGGCGTCGTCGGGCGTGAAACGCCGCTCCGCCAGCGTGCCGTTCATCAGGTTTTCGTAATCGACGATGGGCGCCAGGATGCGTGCGCCGAGCGGGATTTCGTTGCCCGTCAGGCCGTCCGGGAAGCCGTTGCCGTCGAAGCGCTCGTGTTGCGAGCGGATGATCTTGGCCACCGGCTGCAACTGGGCCAGCGGCATCAGCGCCGCCTCGGCGTTCAGCGTGTGCTTGCGGTAGCGCGCGTTTTCCTCGGTGCTGAGCGTGGAAAGGGGCTTGCCGAGCATGCCGTCGGGAAAGCCGATCTTGCCGATGCTGTGCAGCAGCCCGGCCACGTAGGCGTCATGGCTTTGGCGCTCGTCGAGCTTCATCTGCGCGCACACGCGCTTGACCCACTCGGACACCCGCCTGGACTGGCCGGCCAGTCCGCTGTGCCTCAGGTCCATCAGGCCAGCGAAGATCCGCATCGACAGCATGAAGTTCGTCTTCAGCTCGTCGTAGGCGACATTGAGCATGTCGTTGATCTGTTCGATCTCCGCCGTGCGGTGCTTGACCCGATCCTCGAGCTGGCCGTTGAGCTGGCGCAACTCTTCGTTCTGGCGCGCCGTGAGCGCCGTCAGCTGCTGGTTCTGGCGTTCCAGGTCGCGCCGTGCCAGGGCTTCGCGCACCACCAGGACGATGTCGTTGTCGTCCCAGGGCTTGGCGATGTAGCGGTGAATCTGGCCGCCGTTGATGGCGGCAATGGTCGAGCTGATGTCGGCGTAGCCGGTCAGCAGGATGCGCGTTGCCGTGGGCTGCAGCTGGCGCATTTTTTCGAGGAACTGCGCGCCGTCCATGTTCGGCATGCGCATGTCCGAAATCACCAGGTCGACGCTTTCACTGCGGACCAGTTCCAGCGCGGCAGCCCCCCCCTCGGCCGTCAGGATGCGGTAGCCCTGGGGACGAAACAGGCGGCGCAAGGCGCTCAGGAT
>NZ_JBFUGE010000501.1:0-4436 GCF_056403075.1 Ideonella sp. P3_A4
GGCCACCTCGACATCGGGCTCGCGTCCGAGCACGTCATAACTCGCATACAGCAGGTGACCGCACGCCGCGAAAGCCAGACCGACCAGCAAGGTCGTCGGCGGTAGGTCGCGCAACGCCGTCATCGCGCTCGACCAGTCCCAATGCCGGCCGGTCTCGATCAGCAACACAGCCGTGATCAGCAGGCACAGCGTCCAGAAGGCACGCTGCGCCGCCGGCCACCAGGGCTTGGCCGTCAGGCCATCGGACGCGGCTGCTGGCGGCACGGACGGCCGGGGCGCGACGGTGTCAGTGCCCACGCGCCCCCCCTGCCGCATGGGCGTGGGTCTGCTCAGGCGGATGCGCCAGCAACTCGAGCTTCGGTGCATGCGTCGGCAGCCGAGAGGCCCAGACCGGGAAGCGGCGCAGGAAGTGGAAGATCAGGAAACCCCGCAGCTGTGACCACCAGACCCAGCCTTCTTGGGCTGGCACGCACGCCTCCTTGCAGCTGTGCTCGATCAGGTGTTCAAGCCGCGACCGCAAGTGTTCCGCGAACGGCTTGTCGCGCAGCACGACGTTGGCTTCGAGATTGAGCGACAGGCTCAAGGGGTCGAGGTTGCTGGAGCCGACTGTCGACCATTCGTCATCGATCACAGCGACCTTGCCGTGCAGCGGCCGCTCACAGTATTCGTAGATCTTGACGCCGCCGCTTTGCAGGTAGTCGTACAGCGTCGACGCGGCGGTGCGTGCAATCGGCACGTCGGGTTGTCCTTGCAGGATGAGCTTGACGTCGACGCCGCGCTTGGCGGCGCGGCGCAACTCGTGCAGCAGGCGGTAGCCGGGGAAGAAGTAGGCGTTGGCGATCAACACCTGTTTGCGTGCACTGCGGATCGCGATGCGGTAGTAGCGCTCGATGTCGTTGCGGTGCTGCAGGTTGTCGCGCCGCACGAACAGCGCATCCGCGCTGCCGTCGGTTCGAGATCGTGGCTGGTCGCGTTCGTGCGCTCCGTGCGCGTGCCAGCGGGCGGCCCAGGCGGCGCGCAGGCCGTGGCCGGCGCCTGCATCCGTCGGGTCGTGGATCGCCGCACGGGCGAAGCGGTGGATCTCGCCGACGATCGGGCCGACCAGTTCAACCGCGTAGTCCTGCTTGGCCTCCGGTCCGAAATCAGCCAGGTGGTCGGCCGAGTAGTTGAGGCCGCCAACAAAGGCGCGCTCGCCGTCGACCACCACGATCTTGCGGTGCATGCGGCGCAGTACGTTGAAGCGGATGCCCATCACCCGCACCGCGGGGTCGAAGGTGCGTACGCGCACGCCGGCGGCGGTGAGGGTGTTGATGTAGCGCGGCGTCAGGTCGGCCGAGCCGAAACCGTCGACCAGCACATCGACCTGCACACCACGACGGGCGGCGGCGAGCAGGACCTCATGAAGCTCACGGCCGACCTTGTCCTCGAAGACGATGAAGGTCTCGAGGATGACCTCGCGCTGCGCGTGGCGGATGGCATCGAACACCGCTGGGAAAAAGGCTTCGCCGTTCTCCAGCAAGTCGACCCGGTTACCGCTGTACCAGTTGGTTTTCACAGCATGATCTCCGCAGCCAAAGGGGCGTGGTCGGACAGGTGCGACCACGGAAATCGCGGCAACGCGATCGGCCGATGGGCCCGGGCGTTGCGCACATAGATGCGGTCCAGCGGCAACAAGGGGAATCGCGCGGGAAAGGTCTTGGCCGCCCGGCCGTGGGCCTGGACGAACACTTCCTGCAGGCCGGCGCACCGGTCCAGCACGTGGTGGGCCTTGTTGCGCCAGTCGTTGAAGTCCCCGGCGACCAGCAGCGGCACCGGCTTGGGAATCTGGTCGCTGACGATGCCGCACAGCAGTTCGAGCTGATGACGCCGGTGCGATTCCGCCAGGCCCAGGTGGACGCTGATCGCATGCACCTCGCCGCGGTCCGGCAGGTCCAGCACACAGTGCAGCAGGCCCCGGGCTTCGTGCTTGGGCAACGAGACGTCGTGGTTGATCTGCCGCAGGATGGGGTACTTGGACAGCACCGCGTTGCCGTGGTCACCGCCTTGGTACACGGCGTTGCGGCCGTAGGCGAACTGAGGCCAGATCTCATCGGCCAGGAACTCGTAGTGCGGCGCCTGCGGCCAGCTGGCACCCACGGCACCGTTGTATTCGCCTTGCACCTCTTGCAGGAACACCACGTCGGCATTGACCGCGCGCACCGCGTCGCGCAGCTCGGGCAGCACGAAACGGCGGTTGAGCAAGGTGAAACCTTTGTGCGTGTTGACCGTCAACGCACGAAGCAAAAAGGGATGAGGGGGCGTCGCCGAGGGCATGCGACTTTTTTATCCGCAGACCCTGGCCGCGCTTGTAGGAAAGCGCCCTCAAGGCATGCAGGCGCCGGCCGCGATGGCCGGCGCAACTGGGGGACCTTTTCAGTGCGAGCGGGGCGGCGTTTCGGGGTGCACCACCCGGTCGGCCGACGGCGGCACCACTGCACCACGCCGCGCGCCGTGGATCATTTCCTTCAGCCAGGCCACCAGCACCTTGGTGTAGGCGCGCTGGTCGCTCTCGCTGGTCAGGCCATGGTCGGCGCCATCGAGGCAGCGGTAGGTCAGCGAGCGGGTGTGCGTGGCCGCCTCGCGGTAGCTGGTCAACACGGCCTTCGGGATGATGCTGTCCTGCTCCGATTCGATCAGCATCACATCGCCTTCGAAGGCCTGCACGGCCTGCAGTGCACGGTTCTCGTTCGCCAGCACCAGGCGTTGGCGGTAGGTGCGCAGGTCCTGGTCCTTGTGCAGTTGCAGCTTCGGACTTTCCCAGCCTGAATCGATGTAGAGCGCCGGTGACCGCAGCGCCAGCCATTTGACCGGCCGCATCGAACTGAGGATCGTCGCCAGGTAGCCGCCGTAGCTACTGCCCACCACTGCGATGGCCGCGGGGTCGACGTGCCGTCTCTTGACCAGCGTGTCATAGGCGGTCAACACATCTTGCAGATTGTTGGCCCGCGAAACAGTTTCGAAGTGGCGCTTGGTCTGGGCATGGCCGCGCAGGTCGAAGGTGAGGCAGACGCAGCCGAGCGCCGCCACGTCACGCGCACGCGACAGGTACTGCGACTGGCTGCCGCCCCAGCCATGCACGAACAGCACGCCGGGGATCAGCGTGCCCGGCGTGACGAACGTGCCAGCGATGTCGACTCCGTCGACCGAGATCTGGGTGATTTCTTCAAGCGTCGACATCCGGCGTCACCTGTGCGTATTTGACCAGTCGACCTCCTTGGTTGTCGGGCCCATCGTAGAGCAGCCAGGCGCCGTTGGGCAGCTTGAAGTCCTCTGAGTAGACCTCGCAGGTCGATGCGCGGACGCGGCGCAACGATGGGTTGGCGGCAAAGGCGTGCAGCGCGGCCGCCTCGGCCCCGCTGGCACCACCGATGCGCCACGACTGCTCGAGCACGCCGGAAACCGGGCGTCCCTCATCGTCCAGGCCCTGGGCCACGTCGTAGTTGCAGCGCGAGGCGAAGAAACCAGGGAAGCAGTCGAAAGCGGCGCGGTGGAAGACCATCGCCTGCTCGACCGCCGTGCGCACTTCGGGCGCCAGCTTCTCTTTCAACAGGGCTTCGAAGCCTCCCCTGCAGACGATCAGTTGCGAGCCGCCGTAGACCTCGTGCCCACGGTGGTTGCGCGTCAGCCCCTGGGTGCCGAAGTAACTGGCCACGTGGGAGCCGACGGTCACCTGGCCGACGCTGTGGGTCACCACCTGGTTCAGGTTGCGTTCGAGCACCAGGCCATGGCGGGTCAGGTTGTCGGAGCCGAACTCGGCCAGCCGTGCATCGAGATCGTCGGGCCCATTGATCACCCACTGCCCCACTCCGCCAACGCCGGCAGGGTCTTTCAGCCGCACGCCGCCGCCTTTGAACAGCAACTGCGCTGCCATGCGGGCGTCTTCGGCGCTGAAGACCGAGTAGCCAGGCAGCACGGCGTCGCGCACCTGTTCGCCATACGCGGCCGACCAGCCTGGCAACGAACACGCGCCCGGCTGCACCAGCGGATGCGAGATGACCTTGGTGGCGACGAAGGGTTGCGGCACCACGCCGCCGAAGAGATGGTCTGGCCGGCTGACACCCAGGCGCTGYGCTTCGGTAAGCGACGGCAGCGTGTCGGTGGGGACCAGATAGAGGCTGCCAGTGGGTGGGCGGGACAGGTCGAGCTCGCCGACGAATTCATGGCCCAGCAGGCGGGCCAGCGACTCGGCGACCCGGCTCTTCGAGCTTGCATCGTGGTCCAGCGGGCCCGTCTGGCCATTGCTGCGAAAGAACACCACCGTGGGTGCGGCGGCCTTGGACGACCGCGGCCGCACGCGCGGTTGGCTGCGAGGGCTGGACTCGTGACGCGGCGCAGCGAGGGCGGTGATCATGGTGTCTCCTTCGACGGTGGCATGAAATGGGAGGGAACACGTGGTC
>NZ_JBFUGE010000502.1:0-4432 GCF_056403075.1 Ideonella sp. P3_A4
ACATGGGCCGCTATCCGGAGCGCGAAACCCTGCAGCGCAAGATCGAGGAAGTGCAGCGCCTGAGCCTCAGCTTCACCGAGCTGAAAGCCCCACCCGACCTGGCCCCCGGCCTGGCGCTGGGCGAATTCGGCACCCAGGCTGACGCCCAGGCACGGCTGGACAAGCTGCGCGGCGTACGCACCGCCCGCGTCGTGCAACTGCCGTCGCCAAGCGGCGAGCACCGCATCCGCGTCGACCGCGTCCAAGTCGCCGCCGCCGACAAACTGGCTGCGTTGAACAGCAAGGACGGCGCGACGCGCTGGCAGACCTGCGCCCCCTAAAGCCTGACTGATTTAGTCGGCTTTACTAAACATCCGTCTAAATCTTCGGATGTATTGGATTGAACACAGCCTGAGGCGCGAGAACATAGCGCCCGCAGCGGGGGAGACTGCACCACGACGACAAGGCACAGCCAAGTGCCGGTCATGAGGGGGGTGTCTGAGCCGGACAGCGGGTCTGCTGGTTGGAAGTGCGCGCCTTGGGCGAAGCCAACACTTCTTACGGGTCGGAACCGCAAATGGTCGCAATCGTCAGTGGCAATAGCCTGGGTCTGGAACTCACCTCGCTGGGCACGCTCGGCTCGCAGGGGATGTGGGGGCTGCCAGGCCAGGGCAACAGTGGTGATCAGGTGGTTGTCAACGCCGCCACCGGCAACCTGGTGGTGCAGCGTCGTGATGACTTCCTGGCCAGCCGCGGCCTGGACAACGAGGCGCTGCGCACCTACAACAGCCTGGGCCAGTTCAACGACGGCGACAACGGCGACAACTGGTCGCTGGGGATCTACTCGCAGCAGATCGTGTTGGGCGGCAACAAGGCGGTCAAGACGGCCGGCAGCACGCTGATCCGCACCGCCCGCGACGGTTCGCAGTCGACCTACGACTGGAACGGCACGGCCTACGTCTGCACCGCCGGCACCGGCGCGCACGACACCATCACGGTCGACGACGCCAACAGCCAGTACGTGCGCACCGAAGGCAGCAGCGGCACGGTCGAGAAGTACTCGACGACCACGGGCCGGCTGCAGAGCGTGGCCGACAGCATGGGCTTTGCCAGCTGGTACATGTACAGCAACGACGCCAACAAGCTGTTGGTCCAGGTCCTGGACAAGAGCGGCGACGCGATCCTGTACGACTACGACGACGTCAACAACCCGAAGCTGCTGACCGGCATCCGCACCAAGACCGCGGACAAGGTCGTGCGCAACCTGGTCAGCTACGCCTACGAGAGCTACACCGACAACGGTGTGGCCAAGACCCGCCTGAAGAGCGTCACGGTCGACCTGACGCCCGAGGTCACCACCGATAGCAAGGTCTACACCACCGAGTACATCTACGACCCCGTCACCGGCTTCGTCCAGACGATCAAGCAGACCGACGGCAGCAAGCTCGACTTCACCTACGACGCCTCCAAGCGCGTCGAGACCGTCACCCAGACGCTGACCGATTCGACGACCTCGGTCACGCGCTACGCCTACACCAGCGGCCGCACCACGGTGACCGACCCGATGGGCAAGAACTGGTTGTACGACTACGTCACCACTGCCGGTGCCAACAAGGGCCAGTTGCTCAAGGTGACCAGTCCGGCACTGGGCTCGGGTGGCAGCCTCACGCAGAGCTACACCTACGACGCCGACGGCAACGTCCTGACCATCACCAATGGCGACGGCGAAACCGTCACGATGGCGTACGACACCCGAGGCAACCAGACCACGGTCACCGATCACCTGGGCAACGTCATCGTTCGCACGTACGACGCGGTGACGAACCAGTTGTTGACTGAGACACGCACGCGGGCGGCGGTGCCCGATCTGGTGGGCCAAGGCGGCGGCGTCACGATCAACGGCGATCAGGTGACCAAGACCGGTGGAGTCGATGGGTCGTGGGACACCTCGGTGCGAAGCCAGATCGGCTATGTCGGCAACGCCAACGTGAGCTTCTCTGCCGGTCAGCTCGACAAGCAGTTCTTCGTCGGCCTGAACACCGATCCGGCCACGAGCGCGGGCTATGCCGACATCGACTACGCGATCTATTGCTACACCGAAACGGACGGCACCGGCAAGTTCCAGGCGCGGGTCGCCAATGGCGTCGTGTTCACTGGCACGTACACCACGGCCAACAAGTTGGAGATCCGCTACGACGGCACGTATGTTCGCTTCTTGAAGGATGGAACGGAGTTCCACAAGACGGATGCGGTCGTCATCGCCAATCCGCTGTACGTGGACACCTGCTTCAGGAACACCGGCTCGACGGTCACGAACCTGCGCTTCAGCGACCGCGCCGCGCCCGAAGAGACCACGCGCTACGTCTACGCCGACGGCGCCTCGCGCCTGCTGCGCTATACGGTCACGCCCAGCGGGCGCGTGACGCAATACAAGTACACCGTCTACGGCGAGATCGAGTCGCAGATCAGCTACACCAACGACCTGTACACCGCGGGCACGGCCACGCTGGCGCAGCTCGATGCGTGGGCGGCTGCGGTGACGGACCTGACCAAGACCATCCGCACCGACTACACCTACGACGTGCGCGGCCTGCTGAACTACGAGGACAAGTACCTCAGCGTCGATGCGAACGGCGTGGGCGTGGACACGCGCCGCACCACCTTCATCTACGACCAGGCCGGGCGCCTGCTGCAGACGATCACGCCCGGCAGCACCCCCGGCGACGAAGCCGGCAACGCGACCACGACCTACAGCTACGACGGCCTGGGCCGCATGCTGACGGTGCAGGATCCGCACGGCGTGCTGACCACCACGACGTACAGCGACGCCACCCAGACGGTGACGCTCAAGAACACGCAGACCACGGCGACCACCACCTCGGTGTACGACAAGGCCGGCCGGCTGGTCAGCGTGGTAGGCGCCGGCAGCGCCGGCGGCACGCTGTACACCTACGACGCCGCGGGCCGGTTGCTGATGAGCACCGAGGTGCTGGCCGACAAGTCGGCCACCGGTGCGCGCCACTTCTACCTGTACGACGAAGCCGGCCGGCAGGTCGGCCACATCGAGACCATCGGCACGATCGGCAGCACGGGAACGCCGCCCGCCTACCAAGGCCGCCTGACCGAGATCACCTACGACAAGGCCGGCCGCGCCACGCGCAGCTACACCTACTCCACGGCGATCGACCTGAACCTGGTGATCGACCAAGCCACGGGCGTGCTCAAACCGGCGGTGACGCTGGCCACCGTTCGTCCGACCACGGACAGCCTGGACCTGCAGAGCTGGAACGTGTTCGACGACGCAGGCCGTCTAGTCTACGAGATCGGCGATTGGGGCGCGGTCACCCAGCACGACTACGACGGCACCGGGCGCCAGGTGCGCACGCTGCACTACTCGGTGGCGATCACGCCCACGGGCGCGCCGAGCGTGGCCTACGTCAAGACGCAGCTGGCCACCGCCGCGGTGCAAGCCGGCGCTGCGGCCGACCGCAGCGAACGCTACTTCTACGACTCCGAAGGCAAGCTGACGGCCACGCTGGACGGCGAAGGCTACATCACGCTGAACACCTACAACTCGGCAGGCCAGTTGGTGCGCACACGCCGCTACGCCAACCAGGTGCCCGAGAACGAGCGCGCCGGCGGCGGCCGGCTGTCGGACGTGCTGCCCGCGCAAGACCTCGTGCGTGACCAGCTGGAGACCTTCTACTACGACGGCCGCGGCTTGCTCAAGGGCCACGTCGATGCCGAGGGCTACATCACCCGCCTGTACAACAACAACCGCGGCCTGCTGCGCAACCGCACGCGCTACTGCGACAAGCTCACGACCACGCCGCCGGACTGGAACGCCGACTTCGACTCGCTGATTGCAGATATCGGCCGTGCTACCCCCGACACGCTCAAGCCCGAAGACCGCCGCGAGTATTGGTACTACATGCTCGACGGCCAAGTGCTCAAGACCACCAACTTCGAGGGCACCAGCACCCAGTACGACTACGACACCGCGGGCCGGGTGATCAAGGCCACGGTGGGCTCCGGCACCGATGCGCGCATCACCAGCCTGCGCTACGACATCTGGGGCCACAAGACCCAGGAGCTTGGCGGTGAGAGCTCKCTCAAGCTCACCGGCGATACCACAGCCGACAACCTCGTCTGGACCAACGAGGCGGTGGACTCCACCTACGACGCGGCCGGTCGCCTGACCAGCACGATCGACGCCAACAACTACCGCACGCGCTACTTCTACGACCTGGACGGCCAACTGCGCTACACGATCAACGCCCGCGGCGAAGTCGAGCAGCACGACTACAACACACTCGGCCAGCGCACCGCCGTCACCCGCCTGGGCACGGCCATCAGCCTGACCGGCATTCCCCTCGGTGGCCTCGTCACGAAGGCGTTGCTGGATGCGGTGAACAACCGCGCCGACAAGACCCAGGACTCCACGACTCTGTAC
>NZ_JBFUGE010000503.1:0-4431 GCF_056403075.1 Ideonella sp. P3_A4
CAACCGCTTCGGCGGCTTGTTGAGCAGCCTGTTGCGCTTCGTCGGCATCTCGGTGTCGCCGGGCGCGCGCGGCCTGTTCGTCGTGCGGCTGGGCCTGAATCTGTACGACCTGCTGGGCCGGCGGTTGCAAGTGATGCCCGGCCACACCACCGAGCGCGTATCGCCGCGCGACTCGGCGCTGTTCCGCTCGGACGTGCGCTGGTCCGCCACGTTTTACGACGCGTGGATCAGCCACCCGGAATGGCTGGTGCTCGAACTCATGGTCGACGCTTGCCGTGATCAGCCGCAATCAGCCGCCAGCAACTACTGCAAGCTCGTCGGCTGCGAGGGCAAAGCGCTGACCCTGCGCGACGAACTGTCGGGCGAGACGGTACACGTGACCGCCGATGTGGTGGTCAACGCCACCGGCGCGTGGCTCGACCGCTGCGCCAGCCTGATGGAAGGCGAGGACGCGCGGGTGATGGGCACGAAAGGTTCGCACCTCGTGCTCGACCACCCGACGTTGCGCCGCCTACTGGACGGGCGCATGGCCTACTTCGAAGCTTCGGATGGCCGGGTGTGCATCGCTTACCCGTTTCTCGGCCGTGTGCTGGTGGGCTCCACCGACATCCCGATCGACAACCCGGACGAAGCGGCCACCGAACCGGCCGAGGTCGACTACCTGTTCGGCGTGCTGCGCGAGATGTTCCCGCGCCTCGCCTTCGAGCGCAGCCAGGTGCTCTACACCTACGTGGGCGTGCGGCCCCTGGCCCGCTCCAGCGCCGACAAGCCAGGCGGCATTTCGCGCGACCACAGCGTGGTGCTCGACCCGCCCAACGGCAAGCGCAGCATCCCGATGATCGGCCTGGTCGGCGGCAAATGGACCACCTTCCGCGCACTCGCAGAGCAGGCGGCAGACGAGGTGCTGCGGCAGCTGGGCCGGCCGCGCTCGCGCTCGACCGATGGCCTGCCGATCGGCGGTGGCGCGGCCTGGCCAAGCCATGCCAAGGCGATGGAAGCCTTCGTCGCGCAGATCCAGGCAGCGAGCGGCGTGAGCCGACAACGCGCCAGCGATCTGCTGGGCCGCTACGGCACCCAGGCGCTGCCGCTGGCCGAGCGCTTCACGCGTGATGGCGATGCGCCGCTGGTGGCCGGCTACTCGGCGGCAGAGTTGCGCTACCTGTGCCGCGAGACCGGTGTCGTCCACCTTGACGACCTGGTGATCCGCCGCACGCTGCTGGCCATCAGCGGCCTGGTCACCGATGCCGTGCTCGCCGACGCGGCCAGGTTCGCCGCCGAAGCCCTGGGGTGGGACGCGGCCCGGCGAAGCAACGAGCTCGCCGCCTGCACCCAACTGTTGCGYGAACATCACGGCGTGCCGCTGGCTGTGCCGGTGGCACCCGAACGCCACGCGACGACGACTTACGATTCACCATTGCCCACCAGCGTCCCCACGTGAACCCGAGCACCAACGATTCGATGCAAGCCCTGCCCGTTCTGGACCGCAATGCCGGCGCGCCGTTGTGGATGCAGTTCCGAGATTCACTGCGTGGCCGCATCCTGCAAGGCGAACTGACTGTCGGCAGCAAGCTGCCCACCGAAGCCGAGTTCGGCGARCAGTTCGGCATCTCACGCATCGTCGTGCGCGAGGCGCTGGCTGATCTGGTGCGCAGCGGCCTGATCTACAAGATCCGCGGCCAGGGCGCCTTCGTGTCGGCACGCGAGCGCGACGAAGACTTCGTCTCGACCGTGCTCGGCTTCTCGGACGAGATGGCCCGCAAGGGCCGCACCGTGCGCACCCAGGTGCTGCAGCAGGAGCTGCGCGCGCCCACCGAACACGAGGTCCAGCAACTGGCGTTGACCGGCGGCGACGCGCAGGTCGTTGCGCTCAGGCGTCTGCGCAGTGTCGATGGTGAACTTCAGCTGCTGGTGACGACCACCGTGCCGGCCGACTTGGCGCCAGGCCTGCATCGCACGCGGCTGGAGAACCGCTCGCTCTACGACGTGCTGCGCCGGCAATACGGCCTGCGCATCGTGCGCGCCGAGCGGTGGATCGACGCCGTGCTGCCCGACGCCGAAACGCGCGAGCTGCTGGGCGTTTCGACGCAGGAGCCGCTGCTGCGAATCGAATCGATCGCCTACGGCGCCAACGGCCGACCGCTGGAGCACTACGAGGCCCTGCACCGCTGCCAAGCCAGCCGGATCCATGTGAAGACGACGACTTGACGTCGTCAACGGTTACCTGCAGCCCGCCTATACTTCGCGCGTTTGGTGCTCGCACCTGGCCCCAAGCCAGGCGCAGTTAAACGGGAATCAGGAAGGGTCGTTCCAACGGACACCACCCCAACCTGAGCTGCCCCCGCAACGGTAAGCGGTTGAGAGCGCGCGGAATTCGCCGCCACGCCCTCGCTTCGAGGTACATGCCCACTGGATGCATTGCGCGTCTGGGAAGGGTTCTCGAAGCGCACCGCCAGCCCGGATACCGGCCAACGAGGGAGCACGCTCGCGTGCTTGGTTGCAGGTGCCTGCGGGGAAGCGGGAGCCTGGTCGTATCCGGTGATCCCCATGTTCCATTCCCTGGCGCTGCCTGCGCACCTGTACCCGCCCGTGGCGATGACGATGTTCGTCTGCCCGTGCCCGGTACAGGCGCCGTGAACCCGGTCGCCCACTGTCCGGCGCTGATGGTCAGCGCCCCGGCATCCGGTCAAGGCAAGACGAGCGTGACGGCCGCCATCGCGCGCGCCAACGTGCGCCGCGGCCGGCGCGTGCGCGTGTTCAAGACAGGCCCCGACTTCATCGACCCGATGATCCTGGCGCGCGCCTGCGGCGGGCCGGTGCATCAGCTCGACCTGTTCATGGGCGGCGCGGCGCACTGCCGTGGCCTGCTGCATGCCGCGGCAGCGTCAGCGGACCTGGTCCTCGTCGAGGGGGTGATGGGCCTGTTCGACGGCCAACCCAGCAGCGCCGATCTCGCCGCCGCCTTCGGACTGCCGGTGCTCGCAGTCATCGATGCCAGCGCCATGGCGCAGACTTTCGGCGCACTGGCGCATGGCTTGGCCACGTTCAGGGGCGACACGCGCGTCATCGGTGTCGTCGCCAACCGCGTCGGCAGTCCTGGCCATGCGCGCATGGTGGGCGAGAGCTTACCGGCGGGGCTGCCACTCGTCGCCGCCTTGCGCCGCGACACCGAGCTCACGCTGCCCGAGCGTCACCTCGGGCTCGTGCAGGCCATGGAGCTACCCGAGCTCGACGCCCTGCTCGACCGCTGGGCCGACGCCTGGGACGAGGCCACTGGCGGCACGTTCGAGCCCGCGTCCGCTGAATTCGAAGCCCCGTCGGGCGAAGCGATGCAGCCGGTCGCCGGGCGGCCGCTGGCCGGCGTTCGGATCGCCGTCGCGAACGACCACGCGTTCTCCTTCATCTATCCCGCCAACCTCGACGTGCTGCGCGAGCTCGGCGCCGAGCCTGTGTTCTTCTCGCCGCTGGCCGACACCGACCTGCCTTCGTGCGACGCGTTGTGGCTGCCGGGCGGATACCCCGAGCTGCATGCGCAAACACTGTCCGGCAACGCGGCGATGGGCGGTGCGATCTGTCGCCACGTTGCGCAAGACAAGCCCGTACTGGCCGAATGCGGTGGCCTGCTGTACTTGCTGGATTCGCTCACCGACGTCGAAGGGCAGCGCCACGCCATGGTCGGTGCCCTGCCCGGCCACGCCGTCATGCGCAAGCGTTTCGCCGCACTCGGCCTGCAGGCCGTGGCGCTGCCCGAGGGTGAACTGCGCGGCCACAGCTTTCACTACTCGGAGCTGAGCACACCCTTGCAGCCTGTCGCGCGCGGGCGCAATCCCAACAGCGGCAACACGGCCGAGGCGGTGTACCGCCAGGGCCGGCTCACCGCGAGCTACATCCACCACTACTTCGCGTCGAACCCGCAGGCCACTGCCGCGCTGTTCCGGCCAGGGGCGCACTGATGTCGAGCATTCCAACCAGCCCTCCCGCCAGGTCCGAACTCGGCACAGCCTGGTTCGTCGGCGCCGGCCCGGGCGACCCCGACCTCATCACCGTGAAGGGCCGCGACTTGATCGCACGCGCCGGTGCGGTTCTCTTCGCCGGCTCACTGGTCAACGAAGCGGCGATGCGCTGGGCCCCCGCGGGTTGCACGATCGCCGACTCCAAGGACATGACGCTGGAGCAGATCGCGGGCTGGCTGATCGAGCAGGCCGGCAAGCACGAGACGGTGGTGCGGCTGCAGACCGGCGATCCCGCCCTGTACGGCACGCTGATCGAGGTTGTGCAGCCGCTGGATGCCGCCGGCGTGCCGGTGCGCGTGGTGCCGGGCGTGTCTTCGGCCATGGCCTCGGCGGCCGCGGCCGTCGAGAGCTTCACGCTGCCCGAGCTGACGCAGACGGTGATCTTCACGCGCATGGCCGGCCGCACACCGATGCCCGAAGG
>NZ_JBFUGE010000504.1:0-4422 GCF_056403075.1 Ideonella sp. P3_A4
GGGGTGACGCTGCTGCAGACCGTGCCCAGCATGATGCGCAGCCTGCTGGATGCGTGCCATGACGAGGTGCGGCTGACGACGCTGCGTTGCCTGGTGCCCACCGGCGAAGCACTCAGCTTGCGGCTGACGCAGGACTGGCTGGAACGCTTTCCGGACAAGCCGCTGGTCAACATGTACGGCCCGGCCGAGTGCTCGGACGATGTGACCTGGCATGCGATCGACACGCGTCCGGATGACGGCAGTGCGATCCCGATCGGGCGGCCGACGGCGAACAACCGCATCTACATCCTCGACCGGCTGCTGCAGCCGGTTCCGGTGGGCGTGAAGGGCGAGATCTGTGTCGACGGTATCGGCGTGGGCCGCGGCTACCTGAACGATGCGGCGCAGACGGCCAAGGCCTTCCCGCCACACCCGCTGGGCAGGTCAGGGCGCTTCTACCGCACCGGCGACATCGGGCGCTACCGCACCGACGGCGTGATCGAGTTCCACGGCCGGTTGGACCACCAGGTCAAGATCCGCGGCTTCCGCATCGAGCTGGGCGAGATCGAGTCGCAGCTGGCACGTTGCGAAGGTGTGGTCGAGGCGGTGGTACTGGTGCGCGAAGACCAGCCGGGTGAGCCGCGGCTCGTGGCCTATCTGACCGGTGACCCGCCCGAGACCGCACTGCTGCGGCAGCGGCTGGGTCAACAGCTGCCCGACTACATGGTGCCGACGGCCTTCGTGCTGTTGCCGAGCTTCCCGCTCACGCCCAACGGCAAGCTCGACCGCAAGGCCTTCCCGGCGCCGGACTTCACCGCGTTGTCAGGCCGCGCCTACGAGGCGCCCGAAGGCGAGATCGAGACCACGCTGACCGAGATCTGGCAAGAGCTGCTGCGTGTGCCCCAAGTCGGCCGCCACGACCACTTCTTCGAACTCGGCGGCTCGTCGCTGATGGCGAGCCAGGTGGTCGTGCGCCTGCGCAAGGCGATGGGCCTCGAGGTGCCGCTGATGCAGGTCTTCCAGACGCCGGTGCTGGCCGAGCTGGCCGAAAACATCGTGCTGCTGGAGCTGCGCAAGTTCGACCTGGCCGAGATCGAAGCACTCGGTGCCGATGTAGCGCAACTGTCGGACGAAGAGCTGCAGGCCCAACTCGATCGGGAGCGCATGTTGAAGAGCGACTGACCTGCTGGCCGCAACGCGCCCGTCGCACGAGCGGCGGGCCCCTTTTTGCAGAAGAACCACGGCGCTGCAGCGCTGAACGAGACGAGACCCCGGAGACACCATGAACGGCGATTCCATCAAGAACCTCAGCGCCCGCCAGCGTGAGCTGCTCATGCTGCGGCTGCGCCGTTCCGCGCCGGTGACGCCTGGGCCCGACGCCGCAGCCATCCCGCATGCCGACCGTTCGGCGGCATTGCCACTGTCGTGGGCGCAGCAGCGGCTGTGGTTCCTCGATCAGCTCGACCACGCGGCCGGTGCGGCCTATGCGATGCCGGCGGGCCTGCGCCTGAGCGGCAAGCTGGACCGTGCAGCATTGCAGGCGACGCTTGACCGCGTCGTCGCTCGCCACGAGGCACTGCGTACGACCTTCGTGCTCGAGGGCGGCCAACCGGTGCAGCGCTTCGCTCCGTCCGACACCGGCTTCGCGCTGATCGAGCGCGACCTCAGCGGCATCAGCGGCGACACGTTGCACGACGAGATCGAGCGCCTGACCACGGCTGCGTTCACCCGTCCGTTCGATCTCGCGCACGGGCCGCTGATCCGCGGCGAGCTGCTGCGCGTGTCGGCCGACGAGCATTTGCTGCTGATCAGCATGCACCACATCGTGTCCGATGGCTGGTCGATCGGCATCCTGCTGCGCGAGGTCAGCCAGCTGTACGCGGCCTTCAGCCAGGGCCTGGCCGACCCGCTGCCGGCGCTGCCGTTGCAGTACGCCGACCACGCGGTCTGGGAACGCGGCTGGCTGCAAGGGCCGACCCTGCAGGCCAAGGTCGACTACTGGAAGCAGCACCTGACGGGCGCACCGGCACTGCTCGATCTGCCGCTCGACCGGCCGCGCCCGGCACGCCAGAGCTATGCCGGCGCGAGCGTGCCGTTCCGCTTCTCGCCCGAGCTGAGCCAGGCTGTCACGCAGCTGTGCAAGCGGCACGGTGTCACGCTGTTCATGAGCCTGATGGCCGGCTGGGGCCTGCTGATGTCGCGCCTGAGCGGGCAGAACGACGTGGTCGTCGGCACGCCGGTCGCGAACCGGCCGCGGCCGGAACTCGAAGGGTTGATCGGCTGTTTCGTCAACACGCTGGCCTTGCGCTTCGATGTGTCGGGCACCGCCACCGTCAGCGAGCTGCTGGCGCAGGTCCACCAAAACACATTGGCCGCCTACGCCAACCAGGAGTTGCCGTTCGAGCAGGTCGTCGAAGCGGTGAAGCCGGCGCGCAACAGCAGCCACAGCCTGTTGTTCCAGACTATCGTCACGATGAACGCCCCCGAGGGCGAAGGCGGTGAGTTCGCGCTGCCCGGCCTGCGCCTGCGCGGCCTCGAGCGCGACCGCTCGACGGTGCAGTTCGACACTTCGCTCTACATCGGCGAAGTGCACGGTGTGCTGGCCGGCAGCGTCGCGTATGCGAGCGACCTGTTCGACCGCGCGACGATCGAGCGGCTGGTCGAGCGCTACCAGGCGGTGCTTGCCGCGATGGTCGCCAATGACCAGGCACCGGTGGGCCGTCTCGACATCCTGCTGCCCAGTGAGCGTGAACAGCTGAAGACCTGGTCGGATGGTGGTACCGCGAGTTACCCGCAAGACGAGCTGGTCCACACGCTGTTCGAACGCCAGGCTGCCGAGCGGCCGGACGCACCGGCGATCGAATACGCCGACCAGTCGTTGAGCTACGACGAATTGAACCGCCGGGCCAACCAGGTCGCGCATCGGCTGCTCGCGCTCGGCGTGCGTCCCAGCGACCGTGTGGCGCTGTGCGTCGACCGTGGCTTGCCGATGATGGTCGGGCTGCTGGGCATTCTGAAAGCCGGCGCGGGCTATGTGGCGCTCGACCCCACACACCCGCCTGCGCGGCTGTCGCAGCTGCTGGACGATTGCGCGCCGGTGGTGCTGCTGACCGAAGACACGGTGCAGGACGAACTGCCGGCGCAGGGGCTGCTGCCGGTCATCGTGCTCGATGACGACGCAGCGTTGCTGCGCCAGCCGGAACACGACCCGCACGTGGCCGGGCTGGGCTCGGCGAACCTGGCCTATGTGATCTACACCTCGGGCTCGACCGGTGTGCCCAAGGGCGTGATGGTCGAGCACCGCCAGGCGCTGAACCTGTGG
The DNA here is from genome assembly GCF_056403075.1 of Ideonella sp. P3_A4. Lineage (NCBI taxonomy): Bacteria > Pseudomonadati > Pseudomonadota > Betaproteobacteria > Burkholderiales > Sphaerotilaceae > Ideonella > Ideonella sp. P3_A4. The sequence goes on from NZ_JBFUGE010000504.1 coordinate 3,302, forward strand.
CAGGCACTGGAGCGTCTGGTGTTCGCACCGGACGCGGGCGCCGTGCCGGTGGCCCGCGTGGCGCAGAACGCGGCGATCACCTTCGATGCGTCGCTGCAATCGATCCTGCAACTGGCCAGCGGCCGCTGCGTCGTGATCGTGCCGCGCGACGTGCGCAGCTCGGGTGAAGCATTGGTGGCTTGGCTGCAGGACCACGAGATCGACGTGTTCGACTGCACGCCCGCCCAGCTGGAGTTGATGTGCGAGGCCGGGCTGCTGGACAAGCCGGGCTGCCGGGCGAAGACGGCGCTGATCGGCGGCGAGGCGATCGGTGCAACGCGTTGGCGTGCGCTGCAGACCGCGGGCTTGCGCGCCTTCAACCTGTATGGGCCGACCGAGTGCACGGTCGATGCGACCGTGGCCGATCTGCGCAGCGCCGGCCCCGTGCCGACGATCGGCCGGCCGCTGCAGAACGTGACCGTGCACCTGCTCGACGCGCAGCGCCAGCCGGTGGCCGTCGGTGTGACCGGTGAGATCTACATCGGTGGCGCCGGCGTGGCGCGCGGCTACCTGAACCGTCCCGGGCTGACAGCCGAACGTTTTATCGACGATCCGTTCACACCGGGTGGCCGCCTGTACAAGACCGGTGACCTGGCTCGCTGGCTGCCCGATGGCCACGTCGAGTACGTTGGCCGCAACGACTTCCAGGTCAAGCTGCGTGGCTTCCGCATCGAGCTGGGTGAGATCGAAGCGGCGCTCACACGCTGCGAAGGCGTGGCCGAGGCCACGGTGCTGGCGCGCGAAGACCGCCCCGGCGACCAGCGCCTGGTCGCGTACCTGCGGGTCGATGAAGGCGACGTGGTCGAACCCACTGCGCTGCGTGCGCAGCTCGTGCAGGCACTGCCCGACTACATGGTGCCGTCAGCGTTCGTGACGCTGGCGAGCTGGCCGCTGACACCCAACGGCAAGCTCGACCGCGCGGCGCTGCCAGCGCCGGATGCGGCCGCACTCGCGAGCAACGCTTACGAAGAACCGGAGGGCGACGTCGAGCAAATGGTCGCGGCCCTGTGGCAGGAGCTGCTCGGTGCCGAGCGCATCGGCCGTCGCGACGACTTCTTCGAACTCGGTGGCCACTCGCTGCT
>NZ_JBFUGE010000505.1:0-4419 GCF_056403075.1 Ideonella sp. P3_A4
CTACTACCTGGAAGCGACCTACCCGGACCACCCCGAGATCTGGCATTCCAAGCCCGATGACACGACACCCCTGCGTGAACGCAATGAGGACATCAACAGCCGGCCGCTGTTCGCCAACTTCATCGGTGCAACCACGCTGATCCACGTGCACACCAACGCCGGCGAAGCCGGTGCCACTGGTGCGCGGGGGTTCTATCACTCCGGTCGCACGGCCGACCAGAAGCTCGCCGACAACATGATGTGCTACATGGGCGAGCTGATCCACGCCAAGGAGGGCTACGAGGAATACACCGTTCCGAAGACCGCCAACCCGCGCGACAACCTGGGCGAAAACTCGAAGGCCACGATGCCCTCGGTGATCATCGAGGCCGGCTTCCACACCAACGCGACCGACGCCGCCGCGCTACAGGATCCGATCTTCCGCGCCGCGGCGATGAAGGGCGTGGAAAAAGGCTACCGGCTGAACGGCGAAGGCAAGTCCTGCGAGCTGTTCAAGGTGCCGAAGATCGAAAACAGCACCGGCCTGCAGAACGTGCCTATCCCGGTCAAGGTGCCATACAAGGGCTACCCGGAATTCGCGGTAACGGCCACCGTCGAGATCACCAGCTGCCCGGCGGGCTGGACGTGCACCGGCGGCACCATCACCTACAGCGAGAAGACCCCGTCGCCGTTGAAGTACACCTTCACCTGCAACGTGACTTCGCAGATGCCAGCGGCCACCTTCGGCCTGCGCACGACGCTGAAGGACATCGACGACGTGAAGTCCAAGCCGGCCGACCACACCGTGACCTGCACGCCGAGCAGCCAGAAGCTCGTCCCGGGCGCCCCCGGCGCGAAGCCGACGTTCTCGATCGGCGCTTCTTGAGCTGAGTCTTTGAAACGCCTCGGGGGCGGACATCCCGTCCGCCCCCGAGTTCAACTCAGCAGCGCATCAACCGGCGAACGCACGCGCGCCGTGTGCGGGCGACGTGCGGCTCGCACGCCGCATCGCCATCCATTCCAGCTCGGCGATCACGAAGGTGCCGACTGCCTGCACCGCCAGCATCGCGGTGCCCAGGCCCAGTGGTGAGCCGAAAGTGCCGAACGCCGCCATTGCGCAGTCCAGCACCCAGACGAAGTTGAGTGCCACCACGGCGCCGACAGCCGCGCTCGCCACCACTGTGCGACCAGCCAGCCAGGCCAGCAGCGCCGTCCATGGCAACAGGGCGGCGCCCAGCACCGTCAACACAGCTGAGGGCAGCCCGGTCCAGGCGGCCAGCGGCTCGGCATCGGCGATCATCGCCAGCGCCGTCAGGCCGCTCAGCACGGCATCCACACGCAGCACGTTGCGCAGGAACGGGGTCATGGTCAAGCGGGGCATGGTCATCTCCTKTGGGTTGCGGTTCGAGGTGGCGCCATCGTCGGCGTGGCGGGTCAGCGCGTCGATGACCTCACAGGTCATGGCGGGCAAGCCGCACAGCGCTATCGTTGGTGCATGGAAGCCGCCACCCTCACCCGCCCTGCCCCCGCCGGCGCCCCCAGCGCGACCAACGCCCCGGTGGGCGAACTGCTACGCCATTGGCGCCAATTCCGCCGCTGGAGCCAGCTCGACCTGGCCAGCGAAGCCGAGGTCTCGACCCGGCACCTGAGCTGCATGGAAACCGGCCGCGCGCTGCCCAGCCGCGAGATGCTGCTGCGCCTGGCCGAGCGGCTGGATGTGCCGCTGCGCGAGCGCAACCGGCTGCTCACCGCCGCCGGCTACGCGCCGATGTACCGCGAGCGCCCGCTGGCCGACCCGGCCCTGCAGCCGGCCTACGACGCGGTGCAGCGCGTGCTGCATGCGCACGACCCGTACCCGGCGCTGGCCGTCGACAGACACTGGAACCTGGTCGCCCACAACCGCGCCGCCCTGGCCTTCATGGCCGGCCTGCCGGACGAGCTGATGACGCCGCCAATCAACGTGTTGCGCGCGTCGCTGCACCCCGCGGGCCTGGCCCCTCGCATCGCCAACTTCGGCGCCTGGCGCGAACACCTGTTCGAGCGGCTGGCGCACCAGGTCCAGACCAGCGGCGACCCGGTGCTCGCCGCGCTGGCCGACGAACTGCGTGCCCTGCCTTTGCCGCCCGGCTACACCGAGGCGCCGCCCATACCACCTGGGGCGCGCGGCATCGTCGACATCGCCGTGCCGCTGCAACTGCATTCGCCAGTCGGCTTGCTCAGCTTCATCAGCACGATCACAGTGTTCGGCACGCCGGTCGAGGTGACGCTGTCGGAGCTTGCGATCGAGGCCTTCTTTCCGGCAGACGAAACGACGACCAAGGCTTTGGCCGCGATGACAGCGGCGTCACAGGGCTAACCCGGGCCGCGCGCGTCGCCGGGGTGACGGACAGTGCGGCCACAGGCTGCGATAACCAGTACCTGCCTGAATTGGAGTCAAACATGACCACCGCCGCCGCCACGATCGAAACCCGCTACCGCATCTGCCCGCTGTGCGAGGCCTGCTGCGGGCTGGACGTGCAGGTGGCCGACGGCAAGGTCATCGCCATCCGCGGCAAGGCGGACGATGTGTTCTCGCACGGCTACATCTGCCCCAAGGGCTTCGCACTGAAAGACCTGCACGAAGACCCGGACCGCCTGCGCCAGCCGCTGGTGCGCCGCAACGGCGAGCTGCAACCCGCCACCTGGGACGAAGCCTTCGAAGAGATCGAGCGCCGGCTGGTGCCGATCATCGAGCACCATGGCAAGGACGCAGTGGCCCTGAGCGTGGGCAACCCCACCGCCCACAAGATGAGCCTGGTGCTGTACTTCAGCCGCCTGGCCAAGGCGCTGGGCTCGAAGAACATCTATTCGGCGTCGACGCTGGACCAGATCCCCAAGCAGCTCGCCTCGGGCTGGATGTTCGGCAACTGGCTGTCGATCGCGGTGCCCGACATCGAACGCAGCGACTTCCTGCTGATCCTCGGCGCCAACCCGATGGCCAGCAACGGCAGCCTGTGGACGGTGCCCGACTTCCGCGGCAAGGCCAAGGCGCTGCGCGCGCGCGGCGGCCAGATCGTCGTGGTCGACCCGCGCCGCACCGAAACGGCTGCGGTGGCCGATGCGCACCACTTCATCCGACCCGGGGCTGACGTCTTCCTGCTCGCGGCGATGGTCAACACGGTATTCGCCGAGAACCTGGCCAACCCCGGCCGGCTGGCCGAGTGGACCGAGGGCATCGACGCGGTGCGCGACTCAGTCGCCGCGTTCACACCCGAAGCGGTGGCCGCGCGCTGCGGCATCGCGGCCGAAACAATCCGCGCCCTGACGCGCCAGCTGGCGACGACCGAGCGTGCCTGCATCTACGGCCGCATCGGCACCTGCACGCAGGAGTTCGGCACGCTGTCGTCGTGGTTGGTCGACACGCTGAACGTGCTGACCGGCCATCTGGACGCACCCGGCGGCGCGATGTTCCCGCATGCCGCGGCGTTCGCGCCGAACACGCAGGGCAAGCCCGGCATCGGTCGCGGCATCATCACCGGCCGCCACGCCAGCCGCGTCAGCCATGCGCCCGAGGTGATGGGTGAGTTTCCGATGACGGTGCTGGCTGAAGAGATCGAGGCACCCGGCAAGGACCAGATCAAGGCCCTGGTCACGCTGGCCAGCAACCCGGTGCTGTCTTCGCCCGGCGGCCCGCGCCTGGCCAAGGCACTGGACTCGCTCGAGTTCATGGTCAGCCTGGACATCTATCTCAACGAAACCTCGCGCCATGCCGACGTGGTGCTGCCAGGTATGTCGCCGCTCGAAGACGAGCACTACGACGTGACCTTCCCGCAGTTCTCGCACCGCAACCACGCCCGCTACAGCCCACCGGTGTTCCCGCCCACCGAGGGCCAGCCGCCCGAGTGGCAGAACCTGCTTCGGCTGATCGCGATCGTGCGCGGCCTGGGCGCCCAAGCCGACGTGCTGGCGCTCGACGACGCGATGCYGGAGCAAGAGGTGAACAAGCAAGCCGGCGCTCACGCGCCTGCCGTGCTCGCTGCGCTGGTCGCCAGCGGCCGCAAAGGGCCGGACCGGCTGCTGGACCTGGCCTTGCGCTCGGGCCCGCATGGCGACCTGTTCGGCCTGAAGCCGCAAGGGCTGAACCTGGACAAGGTGATCGCCGCACCCGGTGGCATCGACTTAGGGCCGCTGCAGCCACGCATCCCCGAGATGCTGCGCACCCCCAGCGGCCGCATCGAGCTGGCACCACCGGCGTGCCTGGCCGACCTGCAGCGCGCGCGCGATCGACTGGCCGAGCCGGCGCCAGAGATGGTCATCATTGGCCGGCGTGACGTGCGCAGCAACAACAGCTGGATGCACAACCTGCACACGCTCGCCAAAGGCCCCGAGCGCTGCACCGCGCTGATCCACCCATCAGATGCCGCGCGGCTGGGCCTGGCCGATGGCGCGCTCGCACAGATC
>NZ_JBFUGE010000506.1:0-4409 GCF_056403075.1 Ideonella sp. P3_A4
CTTGTCGTCCTTCCGGAGCCCCCGGTCGACGCTGCCTTGCTGCGGCAGCGTGCCGGCGGAGGTCTTGTCGGCAATCCAGAAGCCACTCGGGTTGCCTGACGCGAGCGCCTCCAGGTTCTGGTCGGCCGCCTTGCTGCAGTAGACGCAGTTCTGCTTCAAGGCCATGGGCCCCGCGCCGATCAGCGCTTTGCCGAAATTCAATGCGCTGCCGTACGCGAAGTTCGGGTTGACGTTCTCGGCGATGTACTGCAACGACGCGTTGTGCCCGCCTTGGGCCACCTGCTGCAATGCCGCCGCCTTGCCCGGTTCTTCCTTGATGCCGAGAAGGAAATTTTCGGACTGCCGAAGGTTCCGCTGGCTGCTGACGTCAGGACCTGGTGCCCTCGAAGCCGAGGGTGGCAGGCTGACGCGCCCCGCTGGCGGGCTCGTCGACCGGGAGACCCGCATCGGCAAGCCCGTCGCGTCGGACGCAGCCCGGCCGATATCTGCAGAGGTGCGTGACTGGCTTTCGGTGGGCTGGGCCTGACTCGGGCCTGTCGTTTGATGAACGTGGCCGCTTCCTGTCGAGATCGGAGTGATGGGTGGCATTCGGGCTCCAGTCCTTGGGCGAGCGAGGATGCCGGGCGGGTGCCCGCGTCTTCGTACCTCGGATTGTTGTTTTTGGCCACCCCAAGTGAGTCTCGATGAGCGAAGGTGTCTGCGCGCGAACGAATCGCGCGTCCGGGACGCCAGCCATGTGAAGGGCGTGCGCTCTACTGCGAGGGCGTGACCTTCGACAGTACAAGGCTCCCGTTGCAACATGCACAGTCGGCAGACTGCCGACGTGTCGCTGCGGACGTCCGGCCAATTCGTCACAAGAGATCCCCACCCATGCCACAAGGACGAGTCCCTGCGACGGGGGCCATCGTGCACACCGCGGGCGCGCTTGGCACAGGGCAAGATGCCAGCGTTCAGTACGTGAACCTCGTCGGCACGGACGGTTGGCTGCAGGCCCAGGATGACGCGACCATGCAGCGCATCGCGCTTCCCAAGTACACGAAGGTGCTCGTCAATCACCCTCATCTGGGACGCGTGAAGTTTCGTGTTCAGGAGGGGGCGCACCTGGGCCGAACGCTGAGCCTGTTCGAAGCCAATGCGCGCATGTACCTTGGCTCAAAATCACCGGTGCTGCAGCCAGCCCGCATGACCGTCACGTACGGCCGGTATGTCGAACGCTGGATCTCCGAGGCCCGAGGCGGTCAACCGATCGACCAGCAAATGGCGACCGTGGCGATCAATGGTCTGACGGTCGCGGTCACAATGAACTCCGTGTGGAACGGCCTGTTCACACCGCTTGAACCTGGTGAGTACAAAGTACTGCTTCCCGACGTGCCGCACAGAGGCAACATGACGCGCTTCTATCGAGACACCGAGCCGCGCCTTCAGTTCGACCAGGTGTGGTTTCCGATCCAGCATGGCGACAACAGCCGCTACGTCCATGTGGGCAACGTCTCCGACGGCTGCGTGACGGTGCTGGACTTGGCGCGGTGGGCCGACGTCCACGAGGCGCTCATCAGCCATCGCAGCCCAGACGGCCGCAGCGTTGCGACGCTCACTGTACGCGGCAAGCCCGAACGGCCACGATGAACGCACTCAAGACCATTTGGCGTCTGGCCAGTGTCCCCATCTGGCTCGCGGTCTCCGTCTGTGCTGCAGAAAACACCGAGCAGCCCCGCGAGCCTCTATCAGCCGACACGCTGCGCATCCTGTCGAACATCGACCGTCGGGCATCAGAGCGCACCGAGGCCGATAAGCGTGCGGCCGACAGCCTCAACCGTGATGGCGAGCGTGCTTACCGAAAGGGAGACTATCGAGCAGCGCGCACGGCCTTCTCGAACTCGTATCCGAACTTCCCCACAGCGTTCGCCTACATCATGACCGGCGACTCGCACTGGCGCGCCGCGCTTCAGATCGCAAGGGCTCACGCTACGTCGTCGTCGACCACAGGGGCGAGCGGGTCGCGCGCCTGTGTGATGTCGAACGAGCACTTCCCTCATGACCTCTTGATGGACCTCGATCAGCATCACGAGGTGGGCCTGGCTCTCGCAGCCAAGGCCAACGGCGGGAAACTCCCGAACGAACCGCTCGTTCAGCGTGCGAGCGCGGAGGCCGCGTGCCTCCGCAATTTGGGCACTCGGTATGAAACTGAACCGGCCACCGCTTGCGTTGACATGGACGCCCTCGCGGCGTGCCTGGGTGCTCCGCTGCTTCAGTAGCTCCTTTCCACCGCGGACGGTCCTTGAGCCAGAGGCCGACAACGTCGGCTCCTGATTTCAATGGGTGGCTCGACTACACCAGCGATTGGGCGGCGAAAAAGACGCGCTCAGAAGGGCCCAATCGGCGGTGCCCAGGGCAATGGCGGTGAAGAAGCGAATGCTCGTAGTTGATTCCGTCGGGGTCGGCTCGCAGCATCGACGCACCCCTTCACTTTTCAGGAGCGCATGATGTTTTCTCCCGTTGAAAGCCCCACGTACGCRCCGCCGCCAGCCAATGATTTGCTGGAGCACTTGAAGACGCTGCAGGACAATTTCGAGCACTTCGATACCGCGAAGGAAACGGTCAAGGGAAAACCGAGGTTCGGCGGTGGCGCCGACAACAATGTCAGTCGGGAAGACTTGACACTCGTGTCGCAGAACAAGGACCACAAGTTCACCGATGCCGAGCAGGCTGCCGCCCGTTATCTGTTGGACCACCCACAAGACCTGGCGCACCTGGACGTTGCTGGCGCCAACGACTCGATCGATTTCTTCGAAGCCGATGGCCGCATCTGCCGGAATGACGTCAACGTCGCCGTTCGGGACGCACAGGCCTTCGATGGCGCCAAGACCTTCCATGGCGAACAGCCTGCGATCGAGCAAGGAGCGACGGACGATGCCCAGCAGATGGCGTTAATCGCCATCCGGCAGCACGACAGCAATGTGGCCGATCCTCAGCAAGTGTTCACCGACGCTTTGCAAAAGCACAAAGGCGACAACGCCTGGCTGCAGCGCTTCTTCGGGGCCTTGGGTGCAGAGGACGGCGGCGCGTTGCTGTTCGACTCGCTGTATGCGGGCGGCGAATCACGCGCCGCGACGCGAGAGGCACTGGACAGCCTTTTCGACGCTGGCTTGCTCAGCGATGCCGACTTGCAGGCAGTGCAGATCAAGACCGATCCGCTGGCATCTCCCCACTTCACCTTGAAGGATCTGATGGATGCTGATGGCGTTCAGCGGCAGATCGAAGGACGCCGCGACATCCTGGAAGACATGAAGAACGCGCCCAGGGACTCGTCGGCGAATGATGCCTATGAGGCGCTCTTGACGGTGCAGAGCGAGCCCAACTCGACTGAGCTGAACAAACTGGCCGAGCGGTATGGCATCGATCCCGCCCTGCTCAAAGGCGCGATTGCAGCGGAGCTGGACTTCGACTTCGACAAAGAGATCGATGGCGTGGCCGACGGGCTTTGGCGCAACACGCCTTTGCATCTGCTGAACGGCCCCGGCGCCAGCAGCGTTCACGACAGCGGGCTGCAATGGGCCCTGGAGTATCTGAAGGGCCACCCCAACGTCACCGGCGCCGAGGCTGCTCAGAAATTTGCCAGCCGCGACCCTGACCGCGACAACAGAGCCAACTTCATGAATTCGGCGGAACAGGCGGCCATCTGTCTGGCCGCGTTGACGGCCTATCGCAAGGAACATGGCGCCTCGACCACAACGGCGACCGACATGGCCGTGACCTGGGGGGCGTATCGGCAGGGAGTCAAAGGTCTGACCCCGGACGGCAAGGGATACACCATCGAAGGTTTCCTGAACAACCAGGTGGAGATCGACGATGTCGAAGGCGAGCCCCACACGGCGATCGGTGGCAATGCCTACCAGTCCGAGCCGTACTTCTCGTGGCTGCTCGCCAACCCATGACAGCGGGGAGTTGCATGGCGCGTGGCTGAGCAGGTCTTTCGCGTTGGGAGCGGGACCTCTGGGCGATGAGCCGTCCGCTTGTCACGACTTCGAACCCGCCGCGTGCGAGCAATGGCAAGGCCACCACAAAAGCGCCCAAGGCAACGAAGTCAGCCAAGTCAATTGCCGCAGCGCCGGCCAAGCAGGCTACCAGCGCCCCGAGTGGCCAAGGGGCCCAAGGCCACGTCTCGCCCGCCTCTGGCGGCGGCTGACGCGGCCTCTGCGTCCTCTTGATACGCGCTTGAGCGACCAGGCCGAGCGCTGACCGCTTCCGTGGCTGAAGTCAATCCATTGCACCCTTGGCGACCGTAGCGGCCACGCTCAGCCCGCTGTTCGCCGGCCTGCTTGCAAACACGTTGGCGATTGGGTAGAGCCGGCAGCGGCGCGACTTCCGCAGGCTGCAAAGGTCGATGGCTGATTGATCTGGATGGCTGC
>NZ_JBFUGE010000507.1:0-4376 GCF_056403075.1 Ideonella sp. P3_A4
GGCGAATGCGGTGTCCATCGCGTGTACTTGCCTCTCGCAGGATGGCTCTCTACCTTCAACGCTCATTGCCGTCACGTTCTTCTAGGCACAGAGCCACAAGCAGTCGCGTTCTTTGGTGACCTTCGAAATGTGCATGTCCCTCTGGCCGATGCCAGCGCCGCCCTTCGTGAGGCAACTAAGCGGCTGGTCGAGACGGGCGACACCCTGGGTCGTCTCCACTACACCCTGACGGCTGAGAACTTCTGGCAGGTGGCAAAGGTCGGAATTGAAGGCACGTTGCGAGACCTCTTCGAACTGTACGGCGAGGACTGGCATGCGCGAGATGCGCTGCTCGATGTCGCCACCTACGGCCGGCTGGACCTGTTCCGCGAAAGGGTCCTTCAGACGTACGCTGGTGACTACTCCCGGTTGCTAGCTGGGCCAGCAGGTGACCTCCACTACATCCTGTCCCTAGAGCGTGCAGATGACGGAGCGGCACTAGCACGCGCGCTCCTCAGCAGTACAACAGTTCCGGAGCAGGTTGCCTCGTCGAYGCTCACAAAGCTTGCCTGGACGGCATTGGACGCGCGCGCAATGGCTGATATTGCAGCTCGGCACTTCGTCCGGGGACGGAGCGGCTTTCACATCGACTGGGCGCTGACTCACGACGTTGCTGACCATGCTGAGGCCAGCGACCTCTACGCATTAACAAAGGCGTTGCTGGTGCGGATGGTGCGTGCCCTCAAGGCGGAAGCGTCGTTTGAGGGAGGGCGCCGCATCGAGCACGACTTTGTTGAGCTGGTCATGGACCTGCTGGCCATGGCGATTGAACGGTCCGCTTCCACTGAGGTCCGATTGGCAAGACTATGTCTCGTCTTGCATCGCGTTGTCCGAGACTTCCATCAGAGTAGCGCCGACTCCAGTCGCCTCCGGTCCGCACTAGCGCAGGCGGCGGGAGTTCGAAGACTTGTCATTCGATGCCTAATTGAAGGTACCGACAAGTCGAGCGACGGCATTTGGAGGGCGCTTTTCATTCATGGGAGCTTTGTCACATGGCTAGACGGCGACGCTGAGGACATCGCCGAGCCAGCATTTACGCAGCTCGTAGCCGAGATGAAGGCTCGTGCCACCAAGGAACCTCCCGTGGAACGCCGTCGTCGCGACCGAAGCCTAGAGCTCGAAGGCGAGGCAAGGCGTCAGCTCCTCAACGATGCGGAGAGCATCCGGGATGGAACGAATGAACGAGCGTTGAGATGGGTGGCCCGCTGGCTCATTCAGACAATCCACAACTCGCGATATGGCGAGTGTGACTTCTCCGCTTTCGCTGCACAGGCTGGAGATGACCTAGCCGCCGCTGTGCGTTCCGGGCTGGCAGCTGTTTGGCGAACACGCAGTCCGGAGTGGCAGGAGCATGAGCGAAATACGACCTACAACATCACAGTGGCAGGCCTGCAAGGCCTGCACTTGGAGCTAGCCGATGGTTCTAGTCTCCCTGCATTGTCAGAGCCAGAGGTTCGTCAAGCMATTCGTTATGCTCAATTCGAAATCAATGGCTTCCCCAAATGRTTCTGGCCGCTAGTCTCAGCACATGAAGCGGTCGCTATAGAAGAATTCAAGAGGCTATTGAATGCCGCTTCGGCAGGGCCCGTTTCAGCAGACAAGGCAGAAGCCTTGATTCGCAACTTGGACAGAGCGCCGTTGTCCATTCAACGTGGACTTGGGAAGGAAGCGTGGCTCTATGCGGCTGCGGCCTCGAGCGCACAAGAGTATGCGACGGAGTCAGCTCTGGAGGTGGCGACCGCAGACGGCGGCGCTGTTGACCGAAGCGAATTCGAGACCATTGCATGGGCTCGAATGACAGCAGCCTACTCTGAGGAACTTCCCGCGCTGGCTGATGCGCCCGCCGCAATGGATGCCAAGGAAGCCGAAGCACGGCAGGGCCTTGAAGCCCTCATCAAAGAGCGGCGTCGAATTCGTGCCAACGCCGTCGTTTGGGGAGTGTTTTGGTTGTGGCGCTTCCCGCACTCCTTCGGTCAGACCTGGGAGCGCTGGAGAAGCGAACACAAGCGCGCCTCAGAGGAGTTCATGCTGGACCTGGCAGGGGCTATTGGAGAAGACCGAAAGTCCAGGTTGCGAGACGCAGCGGGAAAGGGTTCGGAAGGCCTGAGGACGCTCGGCGCTCTCTACGAGTGGGTGACTTCGGTTGTGAGAGAAGAGGACGACGATGAGCACGAGGACTTTGAGGTGTATAGCGCCGGTACTCGTGACCATGCGGAGCGCCTGAGAGACGCGCTACTACCTGCAATTGCGAGTGCAAAGTCTCAGACTGCCTACGACGTCCTTGATGCGCTGCGCGGAAGGGCCGTTGGGCATCGGGCAAAGTACATTCGCCATCTCCAATTCACGATGCGCGAGGACGAAGCTGCAGTCCTTCCTCTCGCCCAACAAGAATACGAGAAGTTCGAGCACGATTTCGCCCCGCCAGTCACAGGCTACCTGTCGTTTGCGCAGGCCATTCACAACGACCTGCTGGCCGTGAAGCGGGACATTGAGCAAGGCGAGTTCAGCCTTCGGCGCTTCTTCAACACCGTCAATTTCAAGCGCATCAAGACGGACGGCGACGGGCTGGCACTCGAAGAGGATTTTCAGTCGCTTTTGGGAAGCGAACTCAACCACGCATGCGCGGGACGCTACGCAGTCACGCTCGAGCCGATGCTCCCTGAATCGACTCGTCGCGACGTGCTTTGCCAAGTAGGTTCCTATCGCGCGACGATTGAACTCAAGATGTCAGAACGCTGGACGGTCGAGGACTACCTTGTCGCACTCGACCAGCAGCTGAAGGGGCAGTACATGCAATCGGCGAACTCGAAGATTGGATTCTTCGTGGTTGTTCTGCAGAGGCATCGACAGTGGGAACATGTTAGCGGCGGGAGCGTCGACTTTCCTGGCTTGCTCAACATTCTGAAGGCGAAGGCGCTATCGCTACAGAGTGCTGACCCAACCTTGTTCTTGCGTGTCGTTGGCATTGATGCTGCACCCAAGGAGGACTTTYGGGCGGTCAGGGCGGCTGAGAAGGCGAAGACCAAGGGTCCCCCGATGTATGCAGACAAGTCGGGGAATACCTGGGGAGGCAAGGGCCGCCGTCCGCAGTGGGTGAGGGATGCCCTGGCTTCAGGGCAATCGCTGAAGGACTTCCAAACAGCCTGAAAAGCGAAACCTAGCAGCAAGTCTCGGCACTTCCCAGTTGAGAAGTGCCGCCTTATGTGCAGGCACAAATGGGAGACGCTTCATGAAGTGGATTACCGCTCACAACCTGAACGAGTGGGCTAGCTCGCAGACTGCGAGAACAACTTTTCCAGGCCTAGTCGCCGACCTCATCACTGCGTCAGCCTCAAGGATTTCCGAGTTCCGATTCCCGAACCGCGAAAAGGGACAGGTCCGCGGTTTCGATGGTGTCCTAGATGCAGTGGGGGTTCCGCCGTTCGTTCCGGATGGTCAATCCATCTGGGAGTTTGGCGTCGCTGGCGACCTCGTTGATAAGGCTGACGGTGACTTTGAAAAGCGAACGGCAGCCGTTGACGCAGCGGTTCGGATGAACACGACGTTTGTCTTTGCCAGTCCGAGGACATGGGACTACCCACGAAAGCAGATTCCAGACTGGTTGGAAGAGAAGAGAGCCCTGGGACAATGGAAAGGTGTGGAGTGCTTCGACGGTATTGCCCTCGAACATTGGCTGGAACGTCACCCCGCTGTTGCTTCGTACTATGCAAGGTACGAGCTGGGCCTCGTTCCTACTTCAGGCGCATACAGCTCTGCGGAGTTTTGGGGCGAGTTCTCGACGCGCTTCGCTCCAACCCTGACGGAAGATGTTCTGCTTGCCGGACGCGAAGAACAGGCAGCGGGACTTCTTCGGCGGCTAGGGGAGGCGGGCGGTAGGTTGGCGTATGCGGCAGACTCTGCCGATGAGGTCATTGCATTCGTGGTGGCCGCAATTCGACGCGCCCCCCCAGAGACTCGAGCGTTCCTGGAGGCCAGAGTCATGGTCGTCGACGGCACCGAACCTGCTCGACAACTGTCTGCAAAGAAGGATTTGATTTTTCTTCCGAGAGGCCAAGCACGACAGCTGGTCGGTCTCTTGGCTCAAGCGGGTCCGACCGTCATCAGTGCCGGTGCTGACGAACAGCGCGGGCAGCATGATGTGCTCGTCAGGCCTACCAGCAGCCAATTGGCTAGGGCCTTCGTTTCGATGGGTATCGCTGAGCCCGATGGCTATGAACTGGCCCGTAGATGCGGTAGGAGCCTTGCAGTCCTCGCGCGTCAGAAGCCAAGTGGCACCGCCGAACCTCCCGAGTGGCTCAAGGCGTCTGAAGCGCTGATACCGGCGCTCTTGGCAGGTG
>NZ_JBFUGE010000508.1:0-4373 GCF_056403075.1 Ideonella sp. P3_A4
GTCTTGCCATGGTCCACGTGGGCAATGATGGCGATGTTGCGGATCTGTCGGGTCATGACGTTTTCTCTAGAGTATTCGGTAGAAGCGCCGGGCCGTCCCAAGCTTCTTGCTCCCCTTGGGGGGCGGGTCGCTGCGCGGCAGCGAACCTTGGGGCACTGATCAATGCCTGCACTTCGATCGGGCTCAGCAGGCGGTCGGCGATCAGTTCGCCGGCGGTGATGTGGGCGCTGCCCAGGAAGGCGGCTGGTTCGGGGCCGTAGACGCGGACCACTTCGCGGTCCGGCTCATTCACACGGCGGCGCAATCCAGACAGGAATCGCGCCGCTTCGGCCTCGGCCAGCCGCAGCAGCGGCCAGTCGTTGAGCAGGCAGTCCGGTGGGTGCAGCAGCGCGTCGCGTGCCGGTTCGTCGAGCGCTGCCAAGGCGTCCAACGTGATCGCGCCGGCCAGCGTCAACGCGCCGGTCTCGGTGCGGCGCAGCGACGCGAGGTGCGCGCCGCAGCCCAGGCGCTCGCCAATGTCTTCGGCCAGCGTGCGGATGTAGGTGCCCTTGCTGCAGCGCACGGCGATGGTCAGTTCAAACTGCGTATCGTCCCAGCCCAGCATGTCGATCGCGTGAATCGTCACGCGGCGCGGTTGGCGTTCGACCTCGATGCCGGCGCGGGCGTACTCGTACAGCGCCTTGCCGTCTTTCTTCAGCGCCGAGTGCATCGGCGGAATCTGGTCGATCGGGCCCACGAATGCGGCACAAACGGCGGCGAGTTGCTCAGGCGTCACCGCTACGGGGCGCTCTTCGATCACCTCGCCTTCGCGGTCACCACCCACGGTGCGCTGGCCCAGCCGCAGCACTGCGGTGTAGGCCTTGTCCGCGTCCAGGCTGACCTGGCTGAACTTGGTGGCGGCGCCAAAGCAGAGCGGCAGCAAGCCTGAGGCCAGCGGATCCAGCGTGCCGGTGTGACCCGCTTTCTCGGCGCGGAAGAAGCGCTTGGCCTTCTGCAATGCGTCGTTGCTCGACAGGCCGACCGGCTTGTCAAGCAACAACACACCGTGCAAGGCGCGGCGTTGGATGCGGGGGCGCTGCGGCTGCGTCATGGGCCGGGTTAGTCGTCCTTGGCGCGCGTCGCATTGGCCCGCTGGATCAGCGAGTTCAGATCGGCCGCACGCTCGGTGGTCTGGTCGAACTTGAAGTGCAGGGTCGGCACCGTGTGGATCGCCAGGCGCTTGAACAAGCCGTTGCGCACGAAGCCTGCGGCCTCGTTCAGCGCGATTTCGCACTCGTGCGGGTCACCGACCAGCAGCGAGAAGAAGACGTTCGCGTGCGCGTAGTCGGGCGTGACCTCGACCGCGTTGATCGTGACCATGCCGATGCGCGGGTCCTTCAGCTCGCGGATCAGCTCGGCCAGATCGCGCTGGATCTGGTCCGCCACGCGGTGGCTGCGGTTGGGGATGCTGCGCTTGTGTCTCATGGTTTTGTTCCGCTCCTGAAGCAAAAAACCCCGCCGGTTCCGGCGGGGTTTTCCTGGCGTGAAGCCGGACCCGCCTTACAGCGTTCGGGCGACTTCCTTGACCTCGAAGAACTCCAGCTGGTCGCCCTCGGCGATGTCGTTGTAGTTTTTCAGCTTGATACCGCACTCGAAGCCTTCCTTGACTTCGCGGACATCGTCCTTCTCGCGGCGGATCGAATCGACCTCGCCGGTGTAGACGACGATGTTTTCGCGCAGCAGGCGGAACTTCGCGCCACGGCGAACCATGCCCGAAGTGACCATCGAGCCGGCGACCGTGCCGATCTTCGAAGCCACGAAGACCTTGCGGATCTCGGCCGTGCCCAACGCTTCTTCGCGCTGTTCCGGCGCCAGCATGCCGCTCATCGCCGCCTTCACCTCATCCACGGCGTCGTAGATGATGTTGTAGTAGCGCAGGTCGACGCCATTGCCTTCGGCCAGCTTGCGCGCACCGGCATCGGCCCGCGTGTTGAAGCCGATGATGATGGCCTTGGAGGCGATCGCCAGGTTGACGTCCGACTCGCTGATGCCACCGACTGCCGCGTGCACGATCTGCACCTTGACCTCGTCGGTCGACAGCTTGAGCAGCGAGGTCGCCAGCGCTTCCTGCGAGCCCTGCACGTCGGCCTTGATGATCAACGGCAGCGTCTGCGCCTGGCCTTCGCCCATGTTCTCGAACATGTTCTCCAGCTTGGCCGCCTGCTGGCGAGCCAGCTTGACGTCGCGGTACTTGCCCTGGCGGAAGGTCGCGATTTCGCGGGCACGCCGCTCGTCGGACAGCACCATGAAGTCGTCGCCTGCTTGCGGCACTTCCGTCAGACCCTGGATTTCCACCGGGATCGACGGGCCTGCCTCGGCGGTGTTCTTGCCGTCTTCGTCCAGCATCGCCCGCACACGGCCGTAGCTCGCGCCAGCCAGCACCACGTCGCCACGCTTGAGCGTGCCCGACTGCACCAGCACCGTCGCGACCGGGCCGCGGCCCTTGTCCAGGCGGGCTTCGATCACGATGCCCTTGGCCATCGCGTCGGTCGGGGCCTTCAGCTCCAGCACTTCTGCCTGCAGCAGCACCTGCTCCAGCAGCGCATCGATGCCAGCGCCGGTCTTGGCAGACACCGGCACGAACGGCGAATCACCACCGAACTCTTCCGGCACCACCTGCTCGGCCACCAGCTCGTTCTTCACGCGCTCGGCGTTGGCATCGGGCTTGTCGATCTTGTTCATCGCCACGACGATGGGCACGCCCGCCGCCTTGGCATGGTGGATCGCTTCCTTCGTCTGCGGCATCACGCCGTCGTCGGCCGCCACCACCAGGATGACGATGTCGGTGGCCTTGGCGCCACGGGCACGCATCGCGGTGAACGCCGCGTGGCCCGGGGTGTCGAGGAAGGTGATCATGCCGCGCGGCGTGTCGACGTGGTAGGCGCCGATGTGCTGCGTGATGCCACCCGCTTCACCCGCGGCGACGCGGGCACGGCGGATGTAGTCCAGCAGCGAGGTCTTGCCGTGGTCGACGTGGCCCATCACGGTCACGACCGGCGCACGCGGCAGCTGCTCGCCACCGACGGCTGCTTCTTCCTCTTCCGAGAAGGCTTCCGGATCGTCCAGCTTCGCGGCAAAGGCCTTGTGGCCCATTTCCTCGACCAGGATCATTGCGGTTTCCTGGTCCAGCTGCTGGTTGATCGTGACCATCTGGCCCAGCTTCATCAGCTGCTTGATCAACTCGGAAGCCTTGATGGCCATCTTGTGCGCGAGGTCGGCGACAGAGATGGTCTCGGGCACGTGCACTTCTTGCACCACCGGTTCGGTCGGCGCCTGGAAGTTTGACGCGGAATCGCGGCTGTCGCCACGGCGGCCACCACGCGGGGCACGCCAGCCCGGACGGCCAGCGCCCGAGTCGGTGCGGCCCTTGGCGGCTGCGCCCTTCTTCTTGGCATCGTCGGCCCAGCTGGAAGACAGCTTCTCGGACTTGACCGACTTCTTGTCGCCCGGCTTCGCAGCCGCGCCAGCGGTCGTGGTCGTTGCGCCCGGTGCGGTCTTGGGCTTGTGGATGGTGCCCTTGATGCCTTCCTTGGCAACAGCAGGATCGGCCGGCTTCGGCTCTTCCGGCTTCTTGGCAACCATCACCTTGTTCTTGCGCGCCATCATGTCGCGGATGGCGGCAGCCTCGGCTTCGGCGGCTTGGCGGCGCTTGCCCAGATCGGCCAGGCGCTGCTTTTCCTCGTTGTCGGCGTCGGCGGCCTTGATCACGCGCAGGCCCGGCTTGGGTGCGGGCGCTGGCGGCGGCGGTTCGACGACAGGTGCCGGCGCGGGCGCTGGTGCAGCGGCGGGCGCCGGGGCTGCCTCGGCAGCGGCGGCAGAGCCGGCCGCCTTGGCCAGCGCGGCCTGTGCCTGCGCAGCAGCTTCGGCGGCGGCCTTTTCGGCCGCAGCAGCTTCGGCAGCGGCGCGTTCAGCGGCTTCGCGTTCGGCGCGCTCACGCTCTTCGCGTTGGCGACGCTTTTCGGCCAGCTCTTCTTCCTGGCGACGGATCAGCTCGGCCTGGTGGCGGGCTTCCTCCTCGCGACGGGCGAGCTCGGCTTCGTCGATCACCGGGGCAGCCGGTACGACTTCTTCCTCGGGCGCATTGCCCGGCACGTCGTCACGCTTGACGAACACGCGCTTCTTGCGCACCTCCACCTGGATGGTGCGGGCCTTGCCGGAGGCGTCGGCTTGCTTGATCTCGCTGGTCGACTTGCGGGTCAGCGTGATCTTCTTGCGGTCGCCGCCGGCAGCAGTGCCGTGCGAGCTGCGCAGGAATTCGAGCAAGCGTTCCTTGTCGGACTCGGTCAGCGCGTCGTCCGGCGTCTTCTTGGCGACGCCGGCCGACTGTAGCTGCT
>NZ_JBFUGE010000509.1:0-4358 GCF_056403075.1 Ideonella sp. P3_A4
GCAGGGTGGTGGGGGTGCCTGTCTTCGGGGGCTCTCATTCGCGGTCGCCCCCACGGGTCTAGGGCACCAAAGGGTGAAGATGCGGATTAACGTGGCTCACCTCGGCAGTCGACCGCGAGCGAGCCGCAGAAGGCAGGTACCCCCGACGCCCTGCCGCCGCGACCATCGCAGGTGGAATGTCTCCTTCGGGCCGAGTGGGCCCGTGGAACCGCCTCAGCGCGCAGCGACCTCTTCTGCGGCGAGTGCTGCCTGCACTGCTGGCTGCGCGTGGTACGCGGTGCGGAAGCGGTTCAAGCCTTCGAGGCCGTCGAACGGTCCGCCGAGCGGCACGATCCAGCGCACAAAGACACCGAGGTAGGCATCGGCGATTGTGAAGCGGCCGCCTTCGAGCCATTCATGCCACTGCAGGCGTTGCTCGAGGTGATCCAGCGCGGTGAAGAGTTGCTCGCGGCCGCGCGCGCGGATCGCAGCGTGCATCGCCGGGTCGTTCGAGTAGCGCTCGGGCCGGTTGATCGGGCGGAATGCCGCTGTGTGAACCTCGGCGGAGATGTAGCCGATCCACGCTTGGATGCGCGCCCGCTCGGCGCCACCCGCCGGCGCGAACAGCGGCGTGCCGGGGCGCAGGTCGGCCAGGTAAGGCAGGATGGCCGAGTTCTCGGTCAGCACGCTGCCGCAACCCAGTTGCAGCGCCGGCACGCGGCCCAACGGGTTGACGTGGTGGATCGGCGAATCGGGCTGGCGCAGCGGCACGCTGACCACTTCGACCGGCAGCTCGAGCGCCTGCACCACCACCTGTGCGCCCAGGCAACAGGCGCCCGGCGAGACGAAGAGCTTCATCGCCGCCATGACGTCACGGCACCAGGATGGTCGCGCCGATCGTCTTGCGCGACTCCAGTCCACGGTGCGCCTCGGCCGCATCGGCCAGCGCATGCACCTGCTGCGGCTCGCTCTTGATCTTGCCCTGCAGCACCAGGTCGAACAGCTCGTCGGCCATCTTCAACAGGTTCGAACGCGGCAGCGCGTAGTCGACCATCGCGGGCCGCGTGACCGACAGCGAGCCTTTCATCGCCAGCAGCGTCACGTCCATCACCACCGGACCGGAGGTGGTGCCGTTGCTGACCAGCGTGCCCCGCTTCTGCAGGCAGTCCAGTGAGCCGATGAAGGTGTCCTTGCCGACCGAATCGAAGACCACCGGGACGCCTTTGCCGTCGGTGAGCTCCTTCACCCGCGCGACGAAGTCTTCCTTGTTGTAGTTGATGACGTGGGTGCAGCCGTGCTGCTTGGCGACCTCGGCCTTCTCGTCCGAACCCACGGTGCCGATCATCGTCACGCCCAGCGCCTTGGCCCACTGGCAGGCGATCAGGCCAACGCCGCCAGCGGCAGCGTGGTACAGGATCGTGTCGCCAGCCTTGAGCGGAAAGACCTGGCGGAACAGGTACTGCGCGGTCAGGCCCTTCATGATGATCGTCGCCGCGGTGCGGTCGGAGATGCCGTCGGGCAGCTTGATCAGCACCTCGGCCGGCATCACGCGTGCTTCCGAGTAGGCGCCCAAGGGGCCCAGCATGTAGCCGACGCGGTCGCCCGGCGCGAGGTAGGTCACGCCCTCGCCGACCGCTTCGACCACGCCCACTGCGTCCGAGCCCAGGCCCGAACCCACGCCTTCAGGCAGCGGCGCCGGGTAGCGGCCGATGCGGAAGTAGATGTCGATGAAGTTGACGGCGATGCCGGTATGGCGCACGCGCACCTGGCCCGGGCCGGGCTCGCCGACGTCGACGTCTTCGAACTTCAGCACCTCGGGGCCGCCGGTTGCGTAGAAGCGAATGGCCTTGGTCATGGGGTTCTCCTGGGAGGAAGTGGAGGGGTCAGGGTTCAGGCGGTGGCCGGGTCGGCGGGAAGCTGGGTCAGGTCGTCCGCCGCGCTCAGGCGCACGCTGGCCAGCGCGGCCACGTCGTCCTCGTAGCTCAACGCGGCCTTGACGAACAGCAAGGCGGCCACGGCACCGAAGGCCGTGATCACGATCAGCGCCATCGTCAAGCCCATGGCATCGGACAGCACACCGGCCAGGAAGGGCCCGAGCGCCAGGCCGAGCAGGTTCTGGAACAGCGACAGCACGGCGGCGCCGGTCGCGCGCAGCGACGGGTGCACCACGTCGATCACCACCGAGGCGATCGGGCCCACACTGCAGGTCATCACGAAGCCTCCGGCGATGATCCAGTGCAGTTGATGCTCGTACGGCGCGGCTCCGAAGGCAAAAGACAGCAGCAGCATGGCGACGAAGCACAGCACCGCCACCACCAGAAGCTTGTTGTGCTGGCGCCGCTGCGCCAGCCGGTCAACCACCGAGCCCCAGACAAAGCTGCCCAGTGCGCCGGCCAGCACGACCACGGCGGCCTGCTTGCCCGCCTGCTCCGGCGCGACGTTGTGCACGCGGTTGAGGAAACTCGGCAGCCACGACCAGATCGCCGAGACCACCACCAGTTGCATCGCACCGCCCAGGCACGCCCACAGCATCGTGCGCGAGCGGAACAGCGCGCCGGCAATGTGGCGCGCCACGCTGCCGGCCGATTCAGTGGCGCGTTGCAGGCGCGGCGTCAGCGGCACGGTGCGGTAGTCACGCACAGCCAGGTAAGCCAGGGCCAGCACCAAGCCGGGCAGACCGACGACGCCGAAAGCCGCCTTCCAGCCCCAGCGCGCGGCGATCACGCCACCCAGCAGCACGCCCAGCACCGAGCCGAGCGACGCGGCGGCGAAGAAGGCACCCAGCAAGGCCGATCGCAGGCGGGCCGGGAACAGGCTGGCGATCAACGCCGCGCCCACCGAGCCGTAGCCGGTTTCACCCACACCGACCATGGCTCGCGCGGTGAACAGCTGGGCGTAGTTGCCGCAGAACATGCAAGAGACGGTGGCGGCGCTCCACAGCGTGCCCATCACCACCACGCTGCGCACGCGGCTGAAGCGGTCGGCCAGCAGCGCGACCGGAATCGCGCCGACGGCCACCACCAGCGAGATCACCGAGACCAGGCCGCCGAGTTGCTTGTCGCTCAAGGCCCACTCGGCTTTCAGGTACGGGAACAGCGAAACGATGACCTGGCGATCGATGTAGTCGAACAGCATCAGACCGAAGGTCATCGCAAACGCGAACCAGGCCTGGCCGGGGCGGACGAGGTAGCCACCGCCGGCGCTGCCGGGCGACGTCTCGCCGATCGCATGCAGGTGCATCGCCTTCTCCGGCGTCAGAAGCCGTGGCGGATGCCGAGGTCGGCGCCGTTGACGCCTTCGTTCGGCGCCGTGACCGCACCGTTGACGGTGGCCGCCGCGCCATCGCGGTTGGCCAGGTGGGCGTAGCTGCCATACAGCGCCGTGCGCTTGGACAGATGGTGCACGAACCCGAGGCCGGTGCGGGTCGTCGTGCCGATGTCCGTGCCGGCGGGTGACTTCAGCACCGACTGCGCGATCGAGACCTTCAGGTCGGTGGTGCCGACCGTGTACATGCCGCTCAGCTGCATGCCGTGGCTGTCCGGGCCCTTGCCGCTGTTGGCGCGGTCGTACAGGCCGTACAGCGTGAAACTGCCGAATTTGTAGCGCGCGCCGAGCGTGAGGCTGTTCAGGTCGTCGATGGCCGGGTTGTAGTAGCTGGCGAAAGCCACATGGCCCGAAAACGCGCCCCCCTGCCAGCCCAGGCTCAGGCCGGTGTACTTGCCTCCGGTGGGCGAGCTTTCGTTGGCGCTGGCCATGGCGTGGGCGACGAATCCGCCGAGCGTGTTCGGCGTCAGGTAAGTGACCGAGTTATTGGCGCGGATGTTGGCCGGTTGCGCGACTTCCATCGAGCCCAGCAGCACCTGCTGCGCCGCCACGCCCTGCGGGCCGAAGGCATCGTAGGTCGCGTGGATCAGAAAGGTCGGCGTGTACTGGCGGCCCAGTTGCACTTCACCGAAGCGGCTGCCCAGGCCCACGTAGGCCAGGCGGTTCCAGAACAGGCCCGGCGCCGGCGAGGCCTGGGTGCCGGTATCGCTGTTCAGGCCGGTCTCGATCAGGAAGTTGGCCTTCCAGCCGTCGCCCAGCTCCTCGGTGCCGCGAAAGCCGAGCCGGCTGCCCATCAGGCCGCCGGTACCGACCTGCTTGTTGTCGCTGACCGAGCCGCTGCCCCAGCCGAGGTTGGTGTCGATGACGCCGTAGACGACGGCGTTCGACTGCGCACCTGCGGTGCCGGCCAGGGCGCACAACACGGCGCTCGCGAGGAGGTGACGGTTCATTCGGCTTGTCTCCGAGGGTGGCTGATGTGTGAATTGTTCGAATTCACACCCCAGGGCGATGCCCATTCGGCGACGCCGACTTGCCCTTTGGTGACAGCTGAGGGT
>NZ_JBFUGE010000510.1:0-4353 GCF_056403075.1 Ideonella sp. P3_A4
GTCGTCAACGCCGATGGCACGTTCACGTACACGCCTGCCGCCAATTACAAAGGCCCGGACAGCTTCACGTACACGCTGACTGATGCGGACGGCGACGTGTCGACCGCCACGGTCACGCTGAACGTCGCTTCGGTTGACGATCTGCCCACTGCCAAGAACGATACGTTTGCTGCGACTGAAGACACCATCCTCAACGGCTCGGTSGCCGGCAACGACACGCTGTCCGGCGACGGTGGCAACACCTTYGCGCTCAGCGCTGGCGCCGCCCACGGCGCTGTCATCGTCAACGCTGACGGCACGTTCACGTACACCCCGGTCGCCAACTACAGCGGCCCGGACTCGTTCACCTACACACTGACCGATGCCGACGGTGATGTCTCCACCGCCACGGTCACGCTGAACGTCGCCTCGGTTGATGACGTACCTGTCGCCAAGGCCGATACGTTCAACGCGACTGAAGACACCCCGTTGAACGGTTCCGTCGCCGGCAACGACACCCTCTCCGGCGACGGTGGCAACACGTTCGCGCTCGGCACGGGTGCCGCCCACGGCACAGTGGTCGTCAATGCTGACGGCACGTTCACCTATACGCCGGCTGCCAATTACAACGGCCCGGACAGCTTCACCTACACGCTGACTGACGCTGACGGCGACGTATCCATCGCCACCGTCACGCTGAACGTCGGCTCCGTCGATGACCTGCCAGTTGCCAAGGCCGATACTTTCAACGCCACGGAAGACACCGCGCTGAACGGCTCCGTCGCCGGCAACGACACCCTCTCCGGTGACGGCGGCAACACTTTCGCGCTCGGCACCGGTGCTGCGCACGGCACCGTCGTCGTCAATGCCGACGGCACGTTCACATACACSCCGGSTGCSAAYTACAACGGYCCMGACAGCTTCACSTACACMCTGACCGATGCCGATGGCGACGTCTCGACCGCGACCGTCACTCTGAACGTCGCTTCGGTCGACGACCTGCCGACGGCCAAGAACGACACTTTCGCTGCGACCGAGGACACCGTCCTCAACGGCTCAGTTGCCGGCAACGACACCCTCTCCGGCGACGGTGGCAACACCTTCGCACTCGGCACCGGTGCTGCGCACGGCGCGGTCGTCGTCAACGCCGACGGCACCTTCACGTACACGCCTGCCGCCAACTACAGCGGTCCGGACAGCTTCACCTACACCCTGACCGATGCCGATGGCGACATCTCGACGGCCACAGTGACTCTGAACATCGCTTCGGTCGACGATTTGCCGGCGGCGAAGGCTGACACCTTCAATGCGACCGAAGACGCCGTGCTCAACGGTTCGGTTGCCGGCAATGACACGTTGTCAGGCGATGGCGGGAACACCTTCGCGCTCGGTACTGGCGCTGCTCACGGCACGGTTGTCGTCAACGCCGACGGCACGTTCACGTACACGCCCGCCGCCAACTACAACGGTCCGGACAGCTTCACCTACACGCTGACCGATGCGGACGGTGATGTCTCGACTGCGACCGTCACGCTGAACGTCGGCTCCRTCGACGACCTACCGACGGCCAAGGCCGATACGTTCAACGCCACCGAAGACACCCTCCTGAGCGGCTCGGTGGCTGGCAATGACACGCTGTCCGGCGACGGCGGCAACGTCTTCGCCCTCGGCACCAACGCCGCTCACGGCACCGTCGTCGTCAATGCCGATGGCACGTTCACGTACACCCCGGCCGCCAACTACAACGGCCCGGACTCGTTCACCTACACCCTGACTGACGCCGACGGTGACGTCTCGACTGCCACGGTCGCACTGAACGTCGTATCCGCCGACGATCTGCCCACCGCCAAGGCCGACACGTTCAACGCGACCGAGGATACGATGCTAAACGGCTCGGTCTCTGGCAACGACACCCTCAGCGGCGACGGCGGCAACGTCTTCTCGCTCGGCACCGGCGCAGCCCACGGCACTGTCGTCATCAATGCCGACGGCACGTTCACGTACACCCCGGCCGGCAACTACAACGGCCCCGACAGCTTCACCTACACGCTGACCGATGCCGATGGCGATGTCTCGACCACCACGGTGACGCTCAACGTCGCTTCCGTCGACGACCTGCCCACTGCGAAGAATGACACCTTCGCCGCCACGGAAGACACCGTACTCAACGGATCGATGGCTGGCAATGACACGCTCTCCGGCGACGGCGGCAACGTCTTCTCGCTGGGCACTGGCGCCGCGCAYGGCACGGTCGTCGTCAACGCCGACGGCACATTCACGTACACCCCAGCCGCCAACTACAACGGCCTGGACTCGTTCACCTACACGTTGACTGACGCGGATGGTGGTGTCTCGACCGCGACTGTCACGCTGAACGTCGCTTCTGTCGACGACCTGCCGACGGCCAAGGCCGACACGTTCAACGCGACCGAAGACACCGTGCTGAACGGTTCTGTTGCTGGCAACGACACCCTCTCCGGCGACGGCGGCAACACCTTCGCGCTGGGCACCAGCACCGCCCACGGCACCGTCGTCGTCAACGCTGACGGCACGTTCACCTACACCCCCGCCGCCAACTACAACGGCCCCGATTCGTTCACCTACATGCTGACGGACGCCGATGGCGACGTGTCGACTGCAACGGTCACGTTGAACGTTGCATCCGTCGCTGACCTGCCGACGGCCAAGAACGACACGTTCGCCGCCACTGAGGACACCGTCATGAACGGTTCGGTGGCAGCCAACGACACCCTCAGCGGCGACGGCGGCAACGTCTTCGCCCTGGGCACCGGCGCCGCTCACGGCATCGTCGTCGTCAATGCCGACGGCACGTTCACGTACACACCTGCGGCCAACTACAACGGCTCGGACTCGTTCACGTACACGTTGACCGATGCCGATGGCGACGTGTCGACCGCCACCGTCACGCTGAACGTCGCCTCGGTTGACGACCTGCCGGCGGCCAAGAACGACACCTTYGCTGCSACCGARGACACCGTKCTCAACGGYTCCGTCRCGGGCAACGACACGCTCTCGGGCGATGGCGGCAACACTTTCACCCTCGGCACGGGCGCGGCCCACGGCACGGTCGTCGTCAATGCCGACGGTACGTTCACCTATACCCCTGCCGCCAACTACAACGGCCCGGACTCGTTCACGTACACGCTGACCGATGCGGACGGTGACGTCTCCACGGCCACTGTGACCCTGAACGTCGCCTCCGTCGACGACCTGCCCACCGCCAAGAACGATACCTTCGCCGTCACTGAAGACACCGTCCTCAACGGCTCGGTCGCCGGCAATGACACGCTGTCTGGCGACGGTGGCAACACCTTCGCGCTGGGCACCGGCGCTGCGCATGGCACTGTCGTCGTCAACGCCGAYGGYACGTTCACSTACACGCCWGYKGCMAACTACAACGGTCCGGACTCGTTTACCTACACGTTGACCGATGTCGATGGTGATGTGTCGACGGCGACTGTCACGCTGAGCGTCGCCTCCGTCGACGACCTGCCCACTGCCAAGAACGACACGTTTGCCGCCATCGAAGACACCGTCCTCAACGGCTCTGTCGCCGGCAACGACACGCTGTCGGGCGACGGTGGAAATACCTTCGCGCTTGGGACTGGCGCCGCTCACGGCACCGTCATCGTCAACGCCGATGGCACGTTCACGTACACGCCGACCGCCAACTACAACGGCCCGGACTCGTTCACATACACGCTGACGGATGCCGACGGCGATKTGTCGACCGCCACGGTCACCCTGAGCGTCGCCTCCGTCGACGACCTGCCGACCGCGAAGAACGACACCTTCTCTGCGACAGAAGACGCCGTACTGAACGGCTCAGTGGCTGGCAACGACACGTTGTCTGGCGACGGCAGCAACACGTTCGCCCTCGGCACCAACGCCGCGCACGGCACGGTCGTCGTCAACGCCAACGGTACGTTCACGTACACGCCAGCGGCAAACTACAACGGCCCGGATAGCTTCACCTACACATTGACCGATGCCGATGGCGATGTGTCGACTGCCACGGTCACGCTGAACGTCGGCTCTGTCGACGACCTGCCCTCCGCTGCCAACGACACCTTTGCCGCGACCGAAGACACCGTCCTGAACGGTTCGGTCGCCGGCAACGACACCCTCTCCGGCGACGGCGGCAACATCTTCGCGCTGAGCACAGGTGCGGCCCACGGCACGGTGGTCGTCAACGCCGACGGCACGTTCACGTACACACCGGCTGCGAACTACAACGGCCCGGACTCGTTCACGTACACCCTGACCGACGCCGACGGCGATGTCTCCACGGCCACCGTCACGCTGAACGTCGCGTCGGTCGACGATCTGCCGRCGGCCAAGAACGACACGTTC
>NZ_JBFUGE010000511.1:0-4352 GCF_056403075.1 Ideonella sp. P3_A4
GAGCGGGCGGCGAGCCTGGCGCGCGCGCACGGGTTCACGGTCCTGCACGCCCAGTCGCTGGAGGCGCGCGGCCGAGTCGAGATCAACCGCGGCGGCCGCGTGGCGGCGCTGCAGGCGCTGACGCAAGCCACCGAGATCCTTGCGCAGGCCGGTGCCTCGCCGCAACGACGCCTGGAATCAGAAACAGCGCTGGCCGAGGCCTGCCAGTCCGCCAACCTGATCGAAGAATCGCTCGAACGCTACGGGCAGGTCGCCGCCTGGGCACGCGACATCAAAGCGCCCAAA
Organism: Ideonella sp. P3_A4; assembly: GCF_056403075.1. Lineage (NCBI taxonomy): Bacteria > Pseudomonadati > Pseudomonadota > Betaproteobacteria > Burkholderiales > Sphaerotilaceae > Ideonella > Ideonella sp. P3_A4. The sequence goes on from NZ_JBFUGE010000511.1 coordinate 286, forward strand.
GAGCTGGCCTGGGCGTTGCTGCAGCGATCGCGCCTGCTGGCCCTCGGCCAGCGGCCAGTGGACGCGCTCGCCGGTCTCACCGAGGCGCGAGCCCTGGGTGAATCGCTCGGCAACACGGCCTTCGTGGCCTCCATCGATCTGTGCCGCGCGCGGGTCGAACGCCGGCTTGGCGACGCCGCGGCCTCGCTGGCGAGCGCTAGTCAGGCCAGTGCGGCGCTCGAAGGCAGTGGCATCGTCAATTGGCAGCTCGAGGCCCGCGCGATCTCAGCGGCGGCGCGAAGTGATACCGGCGAGCCGGCGCAAGCCGAGGCCTTGTTCGAAGCCATCCTGGCCGAGGCGGCGGCGCATGGCCTGGCTCCGGTGAGCTTCGAGTGCTTGGCAGGCTTGGGTGCAGCACGGCGTGTGCTCGGCCGTGTGGGCCCCGCGCGTGCCGCCTTCGAACGGGCGCTGGCGAGCCTGGAGGCCGACCGCGCGACGCTGCCTGGTGACGAACTGCGCAGCGCGCTCGGCGTCGAGGTGGCCAGCGTGCACGATCAGCTCGTCGACCTGGCGCTCGCCGCGGGCGACGCGCGGCAGCTGCTGGTGGACATCGAACGCGGGCGGGCGCGGGCGTTGGCGCTGGGGCTGGCTGACGGGCCGCAAAACGACGACGCCGAAACCGGAGATGCCGCGACCCAGCGGCTCGCCGTGACGCGCGAAGCCTGGCGCGATGCGCTCATGGCCGGCGAGACGAATCGCCTGCCGGGACTGACCCAAGAAGCGCTCGCGCTGGAGCAGGCGTTGACCCGCGGTTGGCGCCGGCATGATCTCGGCGCTGGTGCGCCGGGGTCTGCGGCGGCGGACCGCTTTGACACCGCGGCGCTGCAAGCCGCACTAGGGCCTGGGCGTGCGCTCGTGCTGTTCCATCTGCATGCTGACCGGCTGTTGAGCGTCGTCGTCACCGAACGGCATATCGACCACCTCGTGGCGCCAGTGGGCGACCTCTCCGAACGCATCCGGGCCCTGCGCTTCCAGATCGACGCCGTGCGCGGCGCGCCGCCGGCACTGAGCCGGCATGCCGAGCGCCTGCGCCAGCGCCTGCTCACCCACGCGCAGGCCCTGTTCACGCACCTCTGGTCCCCGCTCGAAGGCTTGGTGCGCGACTGCCCGCAGATCGTGGTCGTGCCGCACGGCGCCTTGCACGAGCTGCCGTTCGCCACACTGCACGATGGCAAGAGGTGGCTGGTCGAACGCCATGTGCTCAGCGTCGCGCCCAGCGCCGGCATCTGGGCCGCGGCGCAGAGCCGCCCGCCGCCGCGCGAGCTGCGTGCGCGGCGCGCGCTCGTCGTTGATGTCGCGGGTGACGATCTGGGCCACGTGACGCAGGAGCAGCGCGCGGTGGCCGACGCGCTCGGCCCCGAGACGGTGCTGCTGCGCGAGGCCGCAGCGACCGGCCGGGCCTTCTGCGAAGCGGCACGCCATGCCGAGCTGTTGCACCTGGCGTGCCATGCGCGCTTTCGCGCTGACAACCCGACTTTCTCTTACCTTCGGCTGGCCGACGGCCCGCTGCCGATGCACGAGCTGGCGCGGGTGCGCCTGGCGGCGGCGCCACTCGTGGTGCTGTCGGCCTGCGAAACCGGCGTCAGCCGCGTCGCGCCGGGCGATGAGGCCGTCGGGCTGGTGCGCGCCTTTGCACTCGCTGGAGCGCGCGAAATCGTCGCTTCGCTGTGGGCGGTCGACGATGCAGCAACCGCTGCGCTGATGACCGCGTTCTACGCCGGGCTGCGCGCGGGCCACTCGTCAGCTTCGGCGCTGCACGCAGCGCAATCGGCCGCGGCCGTGCGTGGCGAGCATCCCTATGGCTGGGGATCGTTCGTGGTCCACGCATTGGGTTGAATCAAGGGGGGTCTGTACTTTCACGCCGATGGCCCACTCCGTGCGTTGTCCAACGGATGGACAAAGGAAGGATCAACCATGATGAAACGAAAGACACCGCGGCCAACGGGCCAGTCGGCTTCTCGCCTGGCCGCGGCGCTGATGTGCGCCCTGCCCCTGTCGCTTTGCCTCGCGGCCACCGGCGCCGGCACATCGAGCCTGAAAACCACGGTCGTGCACCAGGTGGTCGTGCAGCTGATTGACACGAGTCCCGCAACGATGGACGCTGTCTTGACCAAGCTGCGGCACGACGGCTTCAACGTGAAGGTGACCGACCAGGTCACCAGCCGGCCGGTCTACCTGCTCACGATCGGCAAGACCAGGACCGCACAGGCTGCTGTCGACGATCTCAATGAGTGGCAAGACCCTCGGCTGGAGTTCGCCGAAGTGAACCAGCTCGTCACGTCAGACCCGTGGCTGCACGACGACAGCCATGCCAAGCTCAACTCGGTGCTGGCGATTGGCGATGGCGCCACCTGCATCGACGGCCCCAACTGCGAGCCCAAGGCGGTGAAGGACCTGCTGCGGCTGGACAAGGCCCACACCCAGAGCACGGGCCTCGGCGTTCGCGTGGCGGTGCTGGACACCGGCACCGACTGGAATCACCCCGCCTTCGCGACTGTGGATTTCCGGGCGCAGTACGACTTCCTCGACAATGACTTCGATGCGATGGAAGGTGGCGTGGCGATCGAGAACGCCGAAGATTTCGGCAAGTCCAGCGTTGGCCACGGCACGCACGTCGCGGGCATCGTTCACCGCGTCGCCCCCGATGCCCAGTTGATGATCGGCCGCATCCTGGACCCGAGTGGCACGGGAACGACGTGGCTGACGGCCAAGGGCATCTTCTGGGCGATCGATCCCTCCGGCACCGGCCAGATGGAATCGGGCGCGCACGTGATCAACCTCAGCCTGGACACGAAGTTCGACACCCAGGTGCTGCACCTGGCGGCGGACGTGGTGACCTGCGCCGCCGTGCCCGCGCGGCCGGCCTGGGTCTCCGATCAGAACCGCTGCACCGGCCCCGAGCACCTGCAGGCCGTGGTGCTGGCTGCCGCAGGCAACGACGCGACCGACAAGGTCAAGCGCTACCCGGCCGCCTACGCCATCCCGGGCTTGATCGCGGTAGCCGCCAGCGACAACACCCTGAACAAGGTCCGGGCCATGGCGGACTTCACCAACTCGGGCGGGTTCGTCGACATCGCGGCACCGGGCCTGGGCATCCTCAGCCAGTTCTTCGACGACTCGCATGCCACGATCAGCGGCACGTCGATGGCGGCACCGATGGTGTCGGGGCTCGCCGCCCTGGTGAAGGGCTTGGGCCCGACCCCGAACGACTGGTCCGCCACGGCGGTCGTGCAGCGCATCAAGGACCGAAGCGTCTCGATGTGCGGACCGGGCACGCCGCTGGCCTTCAAGCATATCGATGTGGCCGGCACCGTCGACGGCGACGTTGCGCTGGGGCCCTGCCCGTAGCGCCTGCTGCTTGAACTCCAAGAAGCGAGGGGCGCCATTCGGCGCCCCTTCTGCTTTGTTCGAACAGCTGCCTTGTCATGCGCCAGGCATGTACGAATTCAGTGGCCCCGCACTCTGTGCGTTAGGTGATGGCAGATCTGTCGCCACCTGTCCACGTCACACCAGCCATCGATACAGGAGTTGAATCATGAACCGGTTGYTCGCCAAATTCGCCGCCCTGTCCATCATCGCGACAGCGACGATGCTCGCCTCCGCCGCCACCCAGGCGGCAACCTGCTCGGACGTCAAGCTGACGCTCGGCAACATCTCTGGGGAATACGTCAAGATGACGAAGCTGCAGTACAAAGACGGTGGCTCCTGGAAGACCAAGACGGGCATTTTCGGCATCGACGGCAACGACAAGATCGAAGATGGCTGGGAGTTCATCTACACCGTCAATTTCTCGGGCATCGACGGAGAGTCGACCGACCTCAAGCTTCAGTACTACCTCTGGGCAGGCGGCTCGACCTGGGTCGGCCCCTACTACGAGTACCACGGCACGTTCACATGCTACGACGGCAAGGCCGTCAGCATGTACATCGAATAGGCCAAGCGGGTGCGACCCACATGCAGTCGCACCCGACCTCACTTCGCTGCGCTGCTGGTTGTTGCCGAGGGCCGAACGCAACAACCTGCTTGGC
>NZ_JBFUGE010000512.1:0-4349 GCF_056403075.1 Ideonella sp. P3_A4
CGGCTGGACCCGGGCAACACCTACGCAGTGCCCTGGCTCTGGGGCTATACCACCGTCGGCATCAACGTCGACAAAGTCAAGGCGGCGCTGGGTGACCTGCCGATGCCCGACAACGCGTGGGACCTGATCTTCAAGCCCGAGTACATGTCGCGCCTGAAGAGCTGCGGCGTGTCCTTCCTCGACTCATCGTCGGAGGTCGTGCCGGCCGCGCTGCACTACCTGGGTCGTTCGCTCGAAAGCAGCAACCCGGCCGACTACAAGGACGTCGGCGAGGTGTTGAAGAAGGTCCGGCCCTACGTGACCCTGTTCAGCTCGTCGGGCTACATCGATGACCTGGCGCGCGGTTCGCTGTGTGTCTCGATGGGCTGGTCGGGTGACCTCAGCTCGGCCAAGCGGCGCGCCGACGCAGCGGCCGCCGGCAACCGCATCGAAGCGCTGATGCCCAAGACYGGCGGCGTGATGTTCTTCGACACGATGGTCGTGCCGGCCGACGCACCGCATGCGGCCAACGCCTGGCGCTTCATCAACTACATCCTGCGCCCGGAAGTGCACGCCGGCCTGACCAACCACCTGCACTACGCCAACCCGAACAAGGAAGCTCGGCGCTTCGTCATCCCTGAGCTGGCCCACAGCCCGATCGTGTTCCCGCCCGAAGCGGACATGAAGCGCATGAGTGTGCAAGGCCTGGTCACCAACGACATGCGCCGGCTGATGGCGCGCACCTACACGAGCTTCAAGACGGGGTACTGAGAGCCCCCAGGGCCGGGCCATGCCCGACCCGCCCCCCGCCCCCCCGCCCACCGCTTCCATCGCCCTTCCATCAGGCCGCGCCACCTGCGCGTCGGCCGAAGGCTTCGCTTTGCCTGCTTGCAGTACCGGAGACACCCATGACCATTCGCCCTCGCGCCACCCCTTTGCTTGCTGTCTTGAGCACGGTCTGGCCGCTCGCTGTATTGGGCGCTCCGGACACCGCCGCGGACACGACACAGAAGCTGCACCAACTGCAAGCCGTGATCGAGCGCATGCAAGCCCGCATCGACGAACTGGAGGCCGGGCAGAAGCGGCTGGACAGCGCATCCGCGAAGTCGCCTCAGGCCCCTGGCCAATGGGGCATGACCCCCGAGCAGGCGCGAGAGCTGAGCCGCGTCGTCGTCAAGGCCGCAGGCACTGAAGACGCATTGGAAGCCCAAGGCTTTCGCGGCCTGAAGATCAGCGGCTACCTCGACCCGACCTACATCGCCACCCGCAACCTGAACCGACGCGGCTTCCAGTTCCTCGATTCATCGGCCAACGGCGAATACGCGATCGACAACGGCAGCTTCGGCAGCGCGCAGATCGACTTCCTCAAAGAGACCGACAGCGGCGCCAAGTGGCACCTGACGCTGATGCCCAACCGCGGCGCCTCGGGCCTGACGATCGACGGCCAGTCCATCGTGCAGGAGGCGAGCCTGTCGATGCCGCTGGGCGACAAGCAGACGCGGCTGATCGCCGGCCAGATCCCCGACTGGTCGGGCCACGAGTACGCCCAGGCCACGCAGAACAAGCTGGTCAGTCACAACCTGCTGTTCGACTTCACGATCCCGACCGTCTACACCGGCCTCGGGCTAGAGTTGGTGCGCGACGATTGGACGATCAAGACACTGCTCGCCAACGTCAACAGCTCCAAGCGCGCACCGGGCGAACATGCCCCCGCGCTGGCCTGGCGGGTCGACCACTACAACGGCGAGTTCAGCGGCTACGGCGCCGCCGGCCTGCACGGCAAGCTGGCGAACTGGCGCGCGCTGCTCGACGAGACCGGCAACCCGGTGACCGGCGAGCCCTACGCCACGCGCGACACCGTGGCCCACCTGATCGAGGTCGACGGCTGGTACACCCGCGGCGACTGGACGCTGACCGGCCAGCTCAGCTATGGCCAGCAAAGCCAGGCCGCCATCACTGCCGACCCCACCACCGGCGAGCTGCGCACCGCACGCTGGTGGGGCTTGTCAGCAATGGCGGCCTACAAGCTGACCCCGCAATGGGAACTGATCGCCCGCGCGGACCACCTGAACAACCAGGCCCACGGCGGCGGCCTGCTCGGCTGGGCCTTCGCCGACGACCGCAACGGCATCGGCCCCGACCCGCTCGGCGACCCCGAACGCGGCGCCAACCGCCAGTCGCTCTCACTCGGCACCCGCTACCAGTTCGACGCCAACCTGGCCTTCAAGGCCGAATACCGGCTCGACCAAGCAAGCTTGCCGGTCTTCCTGGATCTGACCACGGGGCGGTATCGCAGCACCAATGTGTTGATGGGAGCGGCGATGGTGATGAGTTTCTAAGGCGCGGTGCAGCGCTGAGGTCCATGAGTCGACAAACCTGGGCAGGTGGCTGCTTGGGGCGCGCTGGCTGGGCGCACCAGCCAGGACACATCTTCAAAGGAATGTTGAAGGTCAATTCGGCGCCGGGTACTCGATCGGCGAACCGTCGGTGGGCACAGTGCCGCTGGGAAAGCCGCCCCCCGCAACCGACGAGGACCCATGAACGCTGTCGCCCATCAGAAACCGCTGCCTATTGCCGTTGCGAGTGCCGTTGCGAGTGCCGATGTGCAATCGCTGCCGAATGTAGACCTGCCCGAGAACGCTCTCGGCGAGCGCGCGGACCAACGCCGCCAACCTCAAACGCGCGCACGCCCTGTCACCCTCTTGAGCGCTGCGCTCGCATCTCTCTTGCTCTCCAGCGCGGCCCAGGCGGCCGACTTCGAGCTGACCAGCAAGACCTTCGAACCCGGCGCCGCCATCCGGGCCGAGCACTACTGGAACAACTTCGGCTGCAGCGGTGGCAACATCGCGCCCGACCTCGCATGGCGCAACGCCCCAGCGGGAACCAGGAGCTTCGCGCTGACGTTCTATGACAAGGACGCGCCAACCGGCAGCGGCTTCTGGCACTGGGTGGCCTACGACATACCCGCCACGACGGCCGGCCTGCCGGGTGGCGCCAACGGCGGCGCGTTGCCCGCGGGTGCGGTGGAAGGCAATACCGATCTCGGCAAGCCGGGCTTCTTCGGACCGTGCCCGCCCGTCGGGCGAAAGCACAATTACCTGTACACCGTGCACGCGCTCAAGGTGGACAAGTTGCCTGTCGACCGGTCCGCCAGCCCTGCGCTCATCGGCTTCTTTCTTTGGCAAAACACGCTCGCCAAGGCAACATTGAATGTCACAGCAGGCCCGAGGCAATAGCAGACACCATGAGCGACCCATCGATCCAGGCGCGGCTCGCCGCCGATTTCACGGACACTGACCCCGAGGAAACCGCCGAATGGCATGACGCACTCGCATCGCTGCTGCTGGCGGCCGGCCCGCAGCGCGTTCGCGAGATCATGGACATGCTGGCGCAGCAAGCGCGCGACCCGGCCATCGGCTGGCAGCCCGCGTTGGGCACGCCTTACGTCAACACCATTCCGGCGACGAGCCAACCGGCCTTTCCCGGTGACCTGGGTGTGGAGGAGCGACTCGCATCGCTGATGCGCTGGAACGCGTTGGCGATGGTGGTGCGCGCCAACAAGGCCTACGGCGAGCTTGGTGGTCACATTGCCAGCTACGCCAGCGCGGCGGACTTGTTCGAGGTCGGCTTCAACCATTTCTTCCGCGGCGGCGAAGCGGGTGACCTGGTCTTCTACCAGCCGCACAGCGCGCCGGGCGTCTACGCCCGCGCCTTCCTCGAAGGGCGCCTTGGCGAAGCCGATCTCGCCCACTATCGCCAGGAGATCGTCGCCCGGCAGCACGGTGCCACCGGCCTGTCGAGCTACCCCCACCCGTGGCTGATGCCGGCGTTCTGGCAATTCCCCACCGGCTCGATGGGCCTGGGGCCCATCAGCTCGATCTACCAGGCGCGCTTCATGCGCTACCTGCAGCATCGCGGGATGCTCGACACCTCCCGGCGCAAGGTCTGGGGTGTGTTCGGCGACGGTGAAATGGACGAGCCGGAGAGCATGAGCGCGCTGACCTTGGCAGCGCGAGAAAAGCTCGACAACCTCATCTGGGTGGTCAACTGCAACCTGCAGCGCTTGGACGGCCCGGTGCGCGGCAATGGCCGCATCATCGACGAGCTGGAGGCATTGTTCTCAGGCGCCGGCTGGCGTGTGATCAAGCTGGTCTGGGGCTCGGACTGGGACGGCCTGTTCGCCCGCGATGCCGAGGGTGCGCTGGCGCGCGCCTTTGCGAACACGGTGGACGGCCAGTTCCAGACCTTCGCCGCCAAGGATGGCCGCTACAACCGCCAGCACTTCTTCGGCCAGAGCCCTGCACTGGCCGCGCTCGGCGAAGGGCTCACCGACGAACAGATCGACCGCCTCAAACGCGGCGGCCATGATC
>NZ_JBFUGE010000513.1:0-4345 GCF_056403075.1 Ideonella sp. P3_A4
ACAACTGGCTGTTCGCGGGGAGCCTGCGTGCGGGCAAGCGGGCCGCCGCGATCATGAGCCTGGTGCACTCGGCGCGGCTCAATGGGCACGAGCCCTACGCGTACCTGCGCGACGTGCTTGAGCGGCTGCCCACGCAGCCCGCCAGCCGCATCGTGGAGCTGCTGCCGCATCGCTGGCAGCCGTTGGGCGCCACAGCCTGAACTGCCTGCTCGTCTCCAAGACGGGATTGCCGGACGCTTACTCAGCTCAGTCTGAAGCGGGTTTCAAGTCAGGGTTATCGCCGCCAACTGGCCTCCCTGAACCGGTGCTCAAGGGCCGCGCCGACGTTGAGGATCTTTAGTCCACTCTTTCCGCGCCGCGCCTAGAACAAAACAGCAGACAGCCGCGCTGCCCTTCGCTGCTGAAGGGTTGGCAAGTGGTCATCAACGAAGGCTTGCACGACGCGTCCATGCTTTTGCGCAAGCCATTCGTCTTCGCCGTCCCAGACGCCTTCCCACAGGGTCGACTTGAGCTGGCCACAGTCGACAATCAGAAGCGATCTCAGGAATGAGACGACCCGGCCGAGAACACCTTCCGCAAGGTCGCGGGATGGCCAGTACTCGTAGAGACAGCTACCCAAACTCACCATGCTGACACGAGCGTCTCCGACTTCGTACTCTGCGACGGAGTCGACGAGACCGCCCGCGCCACCAGGCCAGCTGAATTTGGTGTCTTGAATCTCCGCCTGCCAAAGGTGTTCACCGACCTTCTCGTCCAACAGAATCAGGTTCCAGCCGTAGTCTTCGAGTGCCATGCCAACGATGGATCCGTTGCCGGCATGACGTGCCAGTTCTCGCCAGAAGTTGTCTCGCGCCTTTGACATGGCCGCCTCGAGCGCCGCGCGTGAGGCCAGGGCCTGAGCTCGCCGAAGCGTCGCCCGCAGGGCATCGCGCTCTCGCTTCTCGTGGCCGCGCCGTTCTCTTTCCACCTTCGCTTGAAGGACAGGCTCGATAAGTGAATTGACTTGGCAATTAAGCGAATCACCGCATATCCGACTGTGCGGAATGACGTCCTCGATGTGCTGCAAGAAGGCTTCAACACGATTTCGGCATTCACTTCGCATCCATTCGGTTGCACCGTTCTGCGCTCCATCGTCATCGAGAACTTCTTCTGCGGTGAGCCGCCAGTCCGCAAAGGTCCGCAACAGGATGCGCTCCAACCGCAGCGCTTCATCGGTACTTCGCAGGACTAGGCCTACCGAGCTGGCCCAGTCAAGCTCGCGAAGGCCGAAGCAGCGGGCTCGCTCGATGATGTCGTTCGCCTTGCCAATCTTGAATCGCTTGCCGTTTCGATGCGCAAGCAAATACACATGAGATTTCATCAGTCGTCTCGGTGAGGGCGCCCCGGCGACCGCCATCGCCGCCATCACTTTGGCTCCGGGACGGCTGGAAGCGAGACGAGATCGCTGCAGGGCGTGAACACGCCGTCTGCCACGGCAGCTTAGATGCGAGCAGGGCGAGTTAGGGCGCGAAGCGGGCTAGGGTCTTCACCAACCCGATCTGATTGGACTATTCCCACCGCTCGCCCTGTCTACGTCGGCAGATCTTGGAGCGATCACTTAGGCCCCGACCTCTGAACCAGCGGGGCCACCGTTGTGCTTGCAGAGCGCCACCCTGCCACTCCCCTCGCCTGTCCTGCCCAGACGCCCGGTAGCCTACGGGCACCGCTCGCTCGAAATCGACCCGGTTCCACGTCCACAGCATCCGCGGCCGCCCGCTCCAGTTCTGCAGCGAGTGAAAAGAATTCGGCAGCGAATGGAAACCGACATCTGTAAGGGCTCGCCTCGAGCCCTTGAAAGCTCCGCCTCGATCCCTATAATGCTTGTTAGCACTCGATCCGCAGGAGTGCTAATAGCCAGCGGATCGAGCCGCCTTTCACAGGCATCTGCCCGCAGATGCCTTTATGTGAATGAGTGCCAACTTCGTTGGTACTCGGCACCCCGACTTACTGCAAGCACACCAAGGAGATGCAATGAAGCTTCGTCCGTTGCACGATCGCGTGATCGTCAAGCGCCTGGAACAAGAAACCAAGACTGCCTCGGGCATCGTGATCCCCGACAACGCCGCCGAGAAGCCCGACCAGGGTGAAGTGCTGGCTGTCGGCCCGGGCAAGCGCAACGACAAGGGCGACTTCGTGGCCCTGAATGTCAAGGTTGGCGACCGCGTGCTGTTCGGCAAGTACTCGGGCCAGACCGTCAAGGTCGATGGCGAAGAGCTGCTGGTCATGAAGGAAGACGACCTGTTCGCAGTCGTCGAGAAGTAAATCGCCTGCAGGCGATTTACTTCCGTCACAGGCTAACTTGGCTCCGCCAAGTTAAGGCCCGCAGGGCCAGCCGGAGACAAGAGTGGGTCGCCACCACGCATCACTGAACTGAATTCGGAGAAATCAACATGGCAGCAAAAGACGTCATCTTTGGCGCAGACGCCCGTCACCGCATGGTTGAAGGCGTGAACATCCTGGCCAACGCGGTCAAGGTCACGCTGGGTCCCAAGGGCCGCAACGTCGTGCTCGAGCGCTCGTTCGGCGCCCCCACCGTCACCAAGGACGGTGTCTCGGTGGCCAAGGAAATCGAGCTGAAGGACAAGCTCCAGAACATGGGTGCCCAGATGGTCAAGGAAGTCGCTTCCAAGACCTCGGACATCGCTGGCGACKGCACCACCACCGCCACCGTGCTGGCCCAGGCCATCGTGCGCGAAGGCATGAAGTACGTGGCCGCGGGCATGAACCCGATGGACCTGAAGCGCGGCATCGACAAGGCCGTGACTTCGCTGGTCGAGGAGCTGAAGAAGGCCTCCAAGCCGACCACCACCTCGAAGGAAATCGCTCAAGTCGGCTCGATCTCGGCCAACAGCGATGAAACCATCGGCAAGATCATTGCCGACGCGATGGACAAGGTCGGCAAGGAAGGCGTCATCACCGTCGAAGACGGCAAGTCGCTCGAGAGCGAGCTCGACGTCGTCGAAGGCATGCAGTTCGACCGYGGCTACCTSTCGCCCTACTTCATCAACAACCCCGAGAAGCAATCGGCGCTGCTGGACAACCCGTTTGTTCTGCTCTTCGACAAGAAGATCAGCAACATCCGTGACCTGCTGCCGACGCTGGAGCAAGTCGCCAAGGCTGGCCGTCCGCTGCTGATCATCGCTGAAGAAGTCGAAGGCGAAGCGCTGGCGACCCTGGTGGTCAACACCATCCGCGGCATCCTGAAGGTCGTCGCCGTCAAGGCCCCGGGCTTCGGCGACCGCCGCAAGGCCATGCTGGAAGACATCGCCATCCTGACCGGCGGCAAGGTCATCGCCGAAGAAGTCGGCCTGACGCTCGAGAAGGTCACGCTGGCTGATCTGGGCCAGGCCAAGCGCGTCGAAGTGGGCAAGGAAAACACCATCATCATCGATGGCGCCGGTGCCGCTGCCGACATCGAAGCCCGCGTCAAGCAAGTGCGCGTGCAGATCGAAGAAGCCACCAGCGACTACGACCGCGAGAAGCTGCAAGAGCGCGTGGCCAAGCTGGCCGGCGGTGTGGCCGTCATCAAGGTCGGTGCTGCCACCGAAGTCGAGATGAAGGAAAAGAAGGCCCGCGTCGAAGATGCGCTGCACGCCACCCGTGCCGCCGTCGAAGAAGGCATCGTGGCCGGTGGTGGCGTCGCGCTGCTGCGCGCCCGCCAAACCGCTGGCACGATCAAGGGCGACAACGCCGATCAAGACGCCGGCATCAAGCTGGTGCTGAAGGCCATCGAAGCCCCGCTGCGCGAGATCGTCTACAACGCCGGTGGCGAGGCCTCCGTCGTCGTCAATGCTGTGCTGGCCGGCAAGGGCAACTACGGCTTCAATGCCGCCAACGACACGTATGGCGACATGATCGAGATGGGCATCCTGGACCCGACCAAGGTGACCCGCACCGCGCTGCAGAACGCCGCGTCCGTCGCGTCGCTGATGCTGACCACCGAAGCGATGGTTGCTGAAGCGCCGAAGGAAGAAGCTGCTGGCGGCGGCATGCCTGGTGGCATGGGCGGCATGGGCGGCATGGGCATGGACATGTAAAGCCGGACGGGCGACCCTGCCTGCGCAGGGTCACCCACCGGCGACAGGTTCGCCCGAGCTTCCGCTCGAATCGAAAGGGCCACCGCGAGGTGGCCTTTTCTTTTGGCTCTTTGCGCGTTGCCTATGGATGAGCGAATCGGCCGAGGGAGAGGCTGAGGAGCTGCTCCGGAGGTAGGTGGCGCGGCGCGCAGCGGTCAACAGCCCTGAACCAACCCAGGTAGTGGTGCAGGTAGGTGGTAGCCACACCGCGAAAGCGGCGCAGCCAGCCC
>NZ_JBFUGE010000514.1:0-4339 GCF_056403075.1 Ideonella sp. P3_A4
ATCCTGGTCGTCAAGAAGCCCTGGCCGGCGATGATCCGCACGATCTGGGGCGACCCCGAGCGCTTCAAGAAGAGCTACTACCCGCCGGAACTGAAGGGCTACTACCTGGCGGGCGACGGTGCGATCCGCGACGCGAAGACCGGCTACTTCACGATCACCGGCCGCATCGACGACGTGTTGAACGTCTCGGGCCACCGCATGGGCACGATGGAGATCGAATCGGCGCTGGTCAGCTGCACCGAGCTGGTGGCCGAAKCAGCGGTCGTCGGCCGGCCGGACGACACCACCGGCGAGGCGATCTGCGCCTTCGTCGTGCTCAAGCGCCCGCGGCCTGTGGGCGACGAAGCCAAGGCGATCGCGAAGCAGTTGCGCGACCACGTCGGCAAGGAGATCGGCCCGATCGCCAAGCCCAAGGACATCCGCTTCGGCGACAACCTGCCCAAGACCCGCTCGGGCAAGATCATGCGGCGGTTGCTGCGCTCGATTGCCAAGGGCGAAGCCATCACCCAGGACACGAGCACGTTGGAGAACCCAGCCATCCTGGATCAGTTGTCAGAGAACAACTGATCCAGCGGCTGCTCCGCAGCCGTCGCCGCTGTGCGGCGAGATGGTTGGGTTCGGGGTTCACTCATATCGCGTAGCGATGTGAGGGAACACCAGAACCCCAACGCAAGTCAGCGATCAGCACAAACAAAAAAGCCCCGCGCTGCGGGGCTCTTTCGTTGGGGGCAGCGAGAAGGATTACTTCTGCTGCAGCACCCAGGTAGCCAACTGCTTGGCTTCTTCCGGCGTCACCTGGTTGGCAGGCATCGGCACTTGCCCCCAGACGCCCACGCCACCCTTCTGGATTTTTTCGGCCAGCTTGGCCGCGGCGTCCTTCTGGCCGGCGTACTTGGCAGCCACGTCCTTGTAGGCCGGGCCAACAAGCTTCTTGTCGACGGCATGGCAGGCCAGGCAGTTCTTCTTGGCGGCCAGGTCGGCGTTGGCGAACACCGGTGACACGGCGGCCACGGCGAGCAGGGCGATCAGAGATTTCATGGTGTCCTTCGCGGCGATGAGATGGGTTGAGTTGGGCTGAGACCAGTGCGACTGGTTTACAGTCCATGCAACGCAGTTTACAAACTTCCGTTGACGCTGGGCTTGCGGCCTTGCGGCATCGTTCACCGGCCGCGTTGGAGGCTTGCCATGCTGTTCATCATCATCGGGGTCCTGCTGATCGTCCTGCGCATCGCTGGCGTCAGCCCCATGGCCGACTGGAACCTCGAGTTCTTCGGCGACCTGTGGAAGCTGGTGCTGCCCTTCATTCTGGGTCTCGTCTGGTGGGCCTGGTCCGACGCGAGCGGCATGACCAAGCGGCGCGAAATGGAACGCGACGACGAGCGCAAGGCCGAGCGCCGCGCCCGCAACATCGACAACCTCGGGCTCGGCCCGAAAGACCCGAAGCGCGGCACGTMTTCCCGCCGCCGCTGAACTTCGCGGCAAGGCGCGTGCCGAGCTTCGGGCCGCGCCTGGCCCCAAGCGCCTACTCGAATCGGTCCAGCACCGCGCCGCCACTGGCGCTGCAAGCATTCTTCGCGAACTTGGCCAGCACACCCCGCGTGTAGCGCGGGGCAGGGCGCTGCCAGGCGGCTCGGCGACGCGCCAGTTCGGCATCGTCGACATTCAGCTCCAGCTTCAGCTGGTGCGCGTCGATGGTGATCGAGTCGCCTTCCTTCACCAGCGCGATCGTGCCGCCTTCGTAGGCCTCGGGCGCCACGTGGCCCACCACCATGCCCCAGGTACCGCCTGAGAAGCGGCCATCGGTGATCAAGCCGACCGATTCGCCCAGGCCCTGACCGATCAGCGCGCCGGTCGGCGCCAGCATCTCGGGCATGCCCGGGCCGCCTTTGGGGCCGAGGTAGCGCAGCACCATCACGTCGCCGGCCTTGATCTGCTTGGCCATGATGGCGGCGAGCGCCGATTGCTCGTCGTCAAAGACGCGGGCCGGGCCGGTGATCACCGGGTTCTTCAGGCCGGTGATCTTGGCCACGCAGCCTTCGGGCGACAGGTTGCCCTTCAGGATCGCCAGGTGGCCTTCGTCGTACATCGGTTGTGCGATCGGGCGGATCACTTCCTGCCCGGCGGGCGGCGCATCGGGCACATCAGCCAGGTTCTCCGCCACGGTCTTGCCGGTGATCGTCATGCAGTCGCCGTGCAGCAGGCCTGCGTTCAGCAAGACCTTCATCACCTGCGGGATGCCGCCGGCGCGGTGCAAGTCGATCGCCAGGAAGCGGCCGCTGGGCTTCAGGTCGCAGATCACCGGCACCTTGCGGCGTACGCGCTCGAAGTCGTCGATGGTCCACTCGACCTCAGCCGCGTGCGCGATCGCCAGGAAGTGCAGCACCGCGTTGGTCGAGCCGCCGGTGGCCATGATCACGGCCACCGCGTTCTCGATCGCCGTCTTGGTCACGATGTCGCGTGGCTTCAGGTCTTGGCGGATCGCCTCGACCAGCACTGCAGCGCACTGCTTGACGCTGGCCACGATCTCGTCTTCGACATTGGCCATCGTCGACGAGTAGGGCAAGCTCATGCCCAGCGCCTCGAATGACGAGCTCATCGTGTTGGCGGTGTACATGCCGCCGCACGAGCCGGTGCCGGGGATCGCGCGGCGCTCGATCTGGCAGAAATCTTCTTCGCTCATGTTGCCGGCCGAGAACTGGCCGACCGCTTCGAACACGCTGACGATGTTCAAGTCCTGGCCCTTGTAATGGCCCGGCAGGATGGTGCCGCCATAGACGTAGATCGACGGCACGTTCGCGCGCAGCATGCCCATCATGCCGCCCGGCATGTTCTTGTCGCACCCGCCGATGACGAGGACGCCGTCCATCCATTGGCCACCGACACAGGTCTCGACGCAGTCGGCAATCACCTCGCGCGACACCAGGCTGTACTTCATACCCTCGGTGCCCATCGCCATACCGTCGCTGATGGTCGGCGTGCCGAAGGTCTGCGGATTGGCGCCGGCTTCCTTCAGGCCTTGCACCGCGGCATCGGCCAGCTTTTGCAAGCCAGAGTTGCAGGGCGTGATCGTCGAGTGGCCGTTCGCCACACCGACCATCGGCTTGCCGAAATCACCTTCCTGGTACCCCATGCCGTAGTACATGGATCGGTTCGGCGCACGGGCGACGCCTTCGGTGATGTTCTTGGAGCGGCGGTTCAGGCTCATCGGGGTCTCCTCGCGGGGGCTGGGGCAATGGCTGGCGAGTATCCCGCCGGCCAAAACGCGCGTCCAATATATTCAAGATGGCGCAGTAATATGCTTGGCATATGAATGACGACGTCGCTCAGACCATCGAGCTGCGGGCTTGGCGGCAATTTCTGACGCTGGCTGAAACCTTGCATTTCGGCCAGGCGGCCCAGCGCTTGCACATGACCCAGCCACCGCTGACGATGGCCATCCAGCAGCTGGAGGCCAAGCTGGGCGTGGCACTGTTCGAGCGCAACAGACGTCGGGTGGCGCTCAGCGCCGCCGGTGAAGCGCTGGTCGAGCCGGTGCGCCATCTGCTTCAGCAGGCGGCCGCGCTGCCCGGCGTGGCGCAGGCGGCCGGGCGAGGCGCGGTGGGGCGGCTGCGCCTGGGGTTCGTTTCGACGGTCGGATTCGGCCTTTTGCCGGGCTGGTTGCGGGGCTTCCGCCAGGCCGAGCCGGGCGTGCAGGTGGTGCTGCGCGAGGCCACGACCGACGTCCAACTGCAGGCGCTGACACGTGGCGAGGCCGATGCCGGCTTCGTGCTGCACGCGCCCGGCGTGGCGGCGGGGCTGGAGCCCTGGTCGCGCTTGTCCGTGGGCTGCGAGCCGCTGGTGCTGGCGCTGCCCGAGGGCACTGAGCTGGCCACTGCGCACCGGTTGCGCGTGGCTGAGTTGCTGGCGCAGCCGCTGGTGATCTTTCCTCGCGTCATCGCGCCGTCGCTGTATGACGCGGTGCTCGGTTACTACCACCGGCACGGTGTGTCGCCGGTCGTGGCGCAAGAGGCGATCCAGATGCAGACCATCGTCAACCTGGTGTCGGCCGGCCTGGGGTTGGCCTGGGTGCCGCGCTCGATGACGCAGCTGCAGCGCCCAGGCGTCGTCTACCGCGCTTTGCCGGCCTCACTGAACGAAGGGGCCCCGCAATGCGAAACCAGCCTGGTCTGGGCCCCAGGGAGCGGGGCGGTGGCCGGGCGCTTCGCGGCTTTCGTGGCAGCGGCACTGGCCTCTGCGTAAGCCGCGCTGAAAGGGCCTTGTCGAGGGGGCGACCGCGGCGGGCGCCGTATCATCCCGCCCCATGCTGACGCACCCGCAATTCAATCCGATCGCGCTGGAC
>NZ_JBFUGE010000515.1:0-4333 GCF_056403075.1 Ideonella sp. P3_A4
AAGCGGGCACTGCGCGAGAAGGCCTGGCAGCTGTTCGTGAATCGCGGCGACAACGGCGACGCGCACGACAACAACAAGATCGTCACCGAGGTACTGGCGCTGCGCGCCGAACGCTCGAAGCTGATGGGCTTCGAGACCTACGCGCACTGGAAGCTGTCGGACACGATGGCGCAGGACCCACAGGCCGCGATGGCGCTGATGCTGAAGGTTTGGGGCCCGGCGGTAGCGCAGGTCAACCAGCAGGTGGCCGACATGCAGAAGCTGGTCGACGCGGAGAAGGGCGGCTTCCAGATCCAGCCCTGGGACTATCGCTACTACGTCGAGCAGTTGCGCAAGGCCCAGCTAGACTTCAACGTCGATGAGCTGACGCCTTACCTGCAGCTGGACAAGGTGCGCGACGCGATGTTCTGGGCCGCCGGCCGCCTGTACGGCCTGCGCTTCGAGCCGATCAGCGACGTGCCGGTGTTCCACGCCGACGTGACCGTCTACCGCGTGCTTGGCAAAGACGGCGAGCATGTCGGCCTGTGGTACTTCGACCCGTATGCGCGCGAAGGCAAGAACTCAGGCGCCTGGATGGACAGCTATCGGGCGCAGAACCGGCTGGGTGGCGACATTCGCCCGATCGTGTCGAACAACTCCAACTTCAAGCGCGGCAAACCGGGCGAGCCGGTGCTGATCACCTGGGACGACGCGGTGACGATGTTCCACGAGTTCGGCCATGCGCTGCACGGCCTGTGTTCGGACGTGAGCTTCCCCAGCCTGGCCGGGCCGAACTCGGTGCTGGACTTTGGCGAGTTCCCGTCGCAGGTCAACGAATACTGGCTGCCGACGCCGCCGGTGCTAGCGATGCTGGTCAACCAGGCCGGCCAGCCGCTGCCGCAGTCGCTGGTCGACAAGATCGAGCGCAGTCGCAACTTCGACAAGGGTTTCTGGAAACTCGAGTTCCTGGCCTCGGCGCTGTTGGACATGAAGCTGCATCTCGAAGGCGCCAAGCCGATCGAGCCGCGTGCGTTCGAAAAGGCTGTCCTCACCGAACTGGGCATGCCCAGCGCAATGGTGGCGCGCCACCGCATCCCGCAGTTTGGCCACGTGTTCTCGGGCGAGGGCTACGCCGCCGGCTACTACGGCTACTTGTGGGCCGAGGTGCTGTCGCACGATGCGTTCGATGCGTTCGTAGAAGCGGGCGACCCGTTCGACCCGGTGGTTGCCAAGCGCTACCGTGACACGGTGCTGTCGGTCGGCAATACCGTCGATCCAGGCCAGGCATTTCGCAACTTCCGGGGGCGTGATCCCGAGGTGGGCGCGCTGCTGCGGGCGGATGGTTTTGCACCTGCTGTCGCGCCGGCTAAGTCCGCGCACTAGGCCGGCTGGACGATTACCTTGGCCTGCTGAGGTTGCGGCGGCAGGGCGGCGGCGGTGTCCCCGTCCTCCGGCCGCTCGCGGGCGACTGTTGAGGTAAGTCACCCGCAGCCGCATCAACACCGTGGTGCCTGAGATGCGTTGGGGCGACCGCGAATGAGGCCTACGGCCGGAGACACCACCACCGCCCTGCGGGCACCGACGTTGGCGTGGCACGCCGTTGCCTGCCACCGTCGTGCCTGGGGCGGGAGGTTTGGGGCGTTTTCGGAGGCCTCATTCGCGGTCGCCCCAACCACCGCAAGAGAACACGGTTCAGACCGCATTGCGGCCCGCATGCCACAAACGGCTCCCCGCGAGCGGGCCGCAGAAAACGCCCCAGGCCTTCCGCCCCTCGCGATGGCCACCGCAGGGCACCGGTATTGATTGCCCCAACCAAGTCACCGGTGCTTGCGGTGCCGCCCCGCGGGGCCGCTACTTCACCGCGTGCTCTTCATCAAGGCTGCTGCTCGGAAGGAATGTGCTGCCTTGAGTGGGTAGGTAACGCGCTGTGACCTTCATGACGCCGGGGCGGGCGAAGGATGTCACCCACGGTGCCGTGCCCTTCTTGTTCAGGGCAACAGGGACGCCCACATCTTCACCATTGACGGCGAACTGCACATAGCCGGTTGGCACCCGTGGCTTGCCGCTGGTCGCGCTGATGGCGACCTTCGCCGTGAAGGTCGTGGCTTCACCCGGCGCCGTCGGGTCCTTGGCGTCGATGACGGCCGTGGTCGTTGCGCCGGTCACGATCTGCTGGGCCAGTTCGTAGGTCTTGACCAACCCCGGCTCGCCCGTGACCCTGACGTCGAAGACGCAATTCGCATTGGCGTCCTTGCCGGTGACAGGGCGGCACAGTTCGACCGCGGTCGGCTTGTCGAGCGGCTTGGCGGGAATGTCGTCCGAGCCGGCAATGAGGCACGGTGGCGACTCCAAGGGCCAGGCGTCGAAGGTGAAGGTGTGGGTCGACGTGCCCGGTGCATAGTCGAACAGGCTGCTCGCGTCGCTGACGCGCCAGGCGTCGGCGAAGGTTTCGTTGAGGTCGACATAACGGTCATGCAGCGCGACAGGCCTCAGGCCGAGCGAGCTGCCGTCGGGCAGGGCCGGCAACCAGCTCCCCGGCTTGATCGCACCGAGGATGCCCTCGTTGGCCGGTGTGCGAAGCACCTTCACCGTCAGGTACCACTTGGCCTGCGAAGCCCACCAGTTCTGGACCACGCTCAAGACCGTTCCATTGGGGAAATCGATCTCGATGCCATCGCCGACCGGCGCCTTCACGACGCGGCCGCCTGGCGGCAGGTTGATGCCCTGCGTGCCGAGCGTCGTCAGCACACCGTCCAGGCGCAGCTGCATGCCGCCCGAATCGGGGATGGGGTTCGGCTGGTACGTGACCCGGTGCGACCCCACGCGGGCCGCCACCGCGGTGTTGAGGCTGACGCAAGACGCCAGGCCCGAGTACGCGCTTGTTGGCGGGTTCATCGTCGTCTGCACCGGCGTCTGGCGTGTCTGGATCTCCATGCCATTGCCTTCGCGCAGCGCCACGAATTCACCGGCGCTCTGGAAGTCGTAGTGAATGCCTTCGACCGTGGTGAGGTGGGGGTCGCCATCGGTCGCACCATCGGCCACCGAGCCGTAGTGCAGCAGCTCGTTCGGTGAGCCGAACGGCAGGCCGATCAGGCCCGGCCAGCCTGCGGTGGTCGAAATGTCGTTGTCATTGGTGTGCAGCTGGGTCCACACCATGGCCGGCGTGTCCAGTGGATGGGTCTGCAGGTAACGCGCCACCACACCGGCCACATGCGGCGCGGCCATCGAGGTACCGCTGATGGTGTTGGTGGCGGTGTCGTTGGTGTTCCAGTCCGAGGTGATATTGACGCCGGGTGCGTAAAGGTCCAGGCACGGCCCATAGTTCGAGAAGGCGGCGACGACGTCGTTGGTCGGGTCGGTGGCGCCGACGGTGAAGGCAGAAGGCTCCATGGCCGGCGAGAAACCGCAGGCGTTGGCAGAAGAGTTGCCGGCCGCAATCGTGTAGACCACGCCGCTGGCCACCGAGTTGGCCACCGCCGTGTTGAGCGACGGCACCACGGCAGCGACGCCCAGGCTCATGTTGGCAACAGCGGGGTGGACAGCGTTGATCGTGACCCAGTCCACCCCGGCGATCACGCCGGACACTGTGCCCGACCCGCTGCAGTCCAGCACCCGCACGGCATGCAGGTTGACCAGCTTGGCGATGCCGTAGGTCGTGCCGCCGACCGTGCCCGCCACGTGAGTGCCATGGCCGTGGCAGTCGTTCGGGTCTGGGGCGACGGCGGTGAAATCAAGCGTCGCCCGGCCACCCAGGTCGGTGTGGGTGGCGCGGATGCCGGTGTCGATGACGTACGCATGCACGCCGGTACCTGTCTCGCTGTAGGTGTAGCGGTTGTCCAGCGCCAGCAGGCGCTCGCTCGTCCGGTCCAGGCCCGTGGGTGGGCTGAGCTGGACGGTGTCGAGCGACACCATCTGGTCGGCATCGATGTAGTCGACCTTCGGGTTGGCGCGCATCGCCTCCAGAGCGGGCGGCGGCAGCATGGCGCTGAACCCGACCAGGGCCTTGGTGTAGGTGAAGCCGATGACGCCGCCGTTCAGTCGGGCGGTCTTCTGGGCGGCCTTGACGTCACTGTTCGTCGAGCCGGGCTTGAAGACCACGATGAACTGGTCCTGAAGCGCACGGGCGCCTCGCTGGCCGCCCACCGGAGCCAGGCGCGCCTGGGCGCGGGATGATGTCTGTGCGGCTTTTGCGTTAGCCTGCGCCGCGGCCGGGACGCACGTCGTGGCTGCGCCGAGGGCCATGAGGCAGGCGACGGCCAGGCTGGTGCGCGAGCGAGCCGCGATGAATTGACCCTGAGAGAGAGTAGCCATTGTTCTTGTCTCCTCTGTGAATGCCTGAAAGCCAGGCAAGAGG
>NZ_JBFUGE010000516.1:0-4332 GCF_056403075.1 Ideonella sp. P3_A4
CGGTGAAACCAGTGCTTGCGCAGCGCATCGGTTTCGATCACCTGGTCGGCGGCCAGCATCTGCTTCACTCGGGCCTCGTAGCCGGCGAAGACGCCATTGGCCACGTCTTGCCGGATCTTGCTCGGCCACGCGTTGAACGCATCCCGGTCGGCCGCAGCCACCACGTTCGCATTGATCAGCGAGGTGCCGCCGAGGCCACTGCCGACCAGCACATCCATCGTCTGGCCGAGGCGGTAGTCGAACAGGCCGAACGGCGTCAGGCCGCCGCGGAACTGGCCGAGCACGTCGATCATCGACGAAGGGAAATCGGCCGGCGGCCACTCGCGCCCGCGCTCCAGCAAGGCAAGCCGTCGCCCAGGTGCCAGGCGTGCTGCCATCACCGCTCCGCCATAGCCCGAGCCGATGACGACCACGTCGTAGTCCGACGCCATCTGCGACAGCGAGCGGGCCAGCGCCTGGCGTTTGGGCGCTGCGGCGGCGGTGGATGGCAGGCAGCCACTGGCCGCGATGGCACCAAGCGCGCCGACCAGGCGGCGGCGTTGTTCGACAGGCGTGCTCATTTGGAAGGCGCTCCTTTTTCCTGCAACGCGCGCTGGGGTTCGTGGCCACTGTCCAGCGTGCCGGCGACCCAGTCGCACAAGGGAAACACGAGGTTGAAATTGCGCTGCAGCATGTGCGGCGGGTCGTGGTGCAGCCGGTGCAGCCTGGCCAGCCAGCGCACGCCCGGCAGCCTGGCCACCGGCCACTGCGGCGGCACGTGGTAGAGAAAGTGCAGCACCTCGTACAGCAGGTAGTAGCTCATCGAGGTGGCGAAGAACAGTGCGCCACCGGCCGTGCCGAGCAGCAGCGTGGCCAGCACGCCCAGCAGCGCCGCGATGCCGCCGAAGAAGAGCAGCAACACCGGCGGGAATAGCACCGCATGGAAGTCGCGCGTCGACTCGAAGGTCATCGCCTTCGTCGTGAAGTAGCGGTGGTGCCGGCTGCTGTGGCGCAGGTGCAGCAAGGTCAGCCCACGCACGCGGTGGTGCATCGGCCCGCGATGCGCCAGGTACTCGACCACATTGGCGATCAGCAGCGTGGCTGGCACGACCCAGAAGTCGGCTGCCCGCCAGGTACGTGAGGCCAGCAACAGCGCCGCAGCAATGACGGTTGGGCCGACCACTGCCACCAGCGCCACGTGCCGCCAGCCCGAGTAGCCGGCGGGCAGTACTTCGCTGCGGTACTGGTCGCGAAAGCGCTGAACGCCGTCTTCCGAGGGCTGCTGCATGGTCGATCCCAATGCGATGGAATCCTCGTAGCGTCGGTCCGACCCACCGGTTCGTCTTGTCTTTTCGCGCCACTGCGGGTCGACCCTAGGGTGTCGGTTTTTCGACGGCGGCGCTGAGCCCTTCGTGCTCACCCCTCGGGCTGGTTTGGCCGGGTGCATGCCCGCCAAAGCGCCGTGGCATCAGGCTCGGCCAGAACGGCAGGCGCGGCGGCCAGGCGCCAGACGGCTGTCAAGGCAGATTCACTGCCGCTGCCTAACCTGAGCTGGCTGTCATCACCTGCGAGGCCCGCCATGAAACCGTCGGCGTCGACCTGGACCCCATCGGTCGCACTCGAAGCGCCCCACGGCGCCTCGCTGCATGTGTCCTTTTCCCCGCTGGCCGTTTCTCAGGCGTCCCGGCGCGTGGCGGGCTACTTCGTGGCCTCGCCCTTGCAGTACCTGGCGGCGCGCCAGATCGCGGCCCAACACGAGGCGGGCGCGACGCAGGTGCTGGTCTGGTACCAACCCGGTGTGCAGCCGRTCGTCCGCACGCAGGACTGGAACGCCACGATGTACATGCCCTGGCCACGGTGGGATCCGTTGCCGGGCCCTTTCGGGCGCCATCGCCGCCTGCACGACAACGTTCGCCGCGTGGCCAAGCTGGTGGGCCATGCGGACGTGCTGCACCTGCACAGCGCGGTGTTCGACACCGAGGCCATCAACTACTTTTTGCATGCCCTGCCCCGCCTTTGCGGCGCGCGGGAAATGCACGCCCGCATCGTGCCCGACGGCATCATCAACGTCAGGCGCTACCCGCTGTCGGCCACCAAGCAAGCGCTGATGCGCTTACGCGACCTTCGGCGGCTGGTGGCGCCGGAGCTTCGCTACACGCCGTTCTCGGGCGACCGCATCGGCTCTGACGCGCCCTTCTGCGACCGCGTCTACGTGCTGCCTGGGCTGCCGCACGAATACCCCGCCCACAAGGTCGTCACCTTGCCGGCCATGGCTCAGCGCGCGGTCGTCGATCCAAGCCAAGCCCGCGCCCGATGCGCGCTGGTGGTCGGACAACCCTTGGTCGGCACCCGCTTGTTGGACTCGGCCGGCCTGTCGGCCGTGACCTCGCGGATGCGCGACTGGCTGCGGGAGCACGACATTCACCACGTCGTCTACAAGGCGCATCCCAAGGACCCGCATTCCGAGCTGTTCGTGGCCGGCGACGAGCAGGTTCAGCTGGACGAGCCGTTGGAGCAATGGATGCCGCGCCAAGCGTTTGCGGCGGTCGTTGGCGTGCGCTCCACGTCCTTGTTGCTGGCCCGCCAGATCTACGGGCCCGGCACACAGGTGCGTGCGTTCGGATGGGACCGTGTGCATTTCAAATCCGACGCCGAGCGCCGCTCGATGGAGCAGGCGTTCAAGGTGGTGGGTGTGCAGATCGACGCCGGCGCCTGAAGATGGTAGTCGCCGAAGGGCCACCGGCTCAGACCAACGCTTCGCCATTGCCCATCGTCTGCCTCGCCATCGGCGACATGGACGGCATGGCCGACGTCTATCTGGCCAGGCTGCACGGCATGCTGACGCGCCACTGCCCTGCACCGTTCCGCCTGGTCTGCTTCAGCGATCGTGACCGCAATCTGCCACAAGGCGTAGAACTACGCCGCTGCGACAGCTGGACGGAGCTTCGCCGCGAGGGCATGCGCGCCACGACCATGAAGCTAGGCCTGTTCAACCCAGCGTATGTCGAATTCGAGCGCCTGCTCTACCTTGACCTGACGCTGGTGATCCGGCGCGACATGGGCGGCTTGCTGCAAGAGGCCTTCGCCACCCCGCACGGACTGACGATCGTCAACGATTGGCACCACGAGGGATTCAACTCCAGCGTGATGTCGATTCGCCGCGGTGCCCTGTCGGTGATCTACGAAGCCTTTGTGAACGGCGAGCGCTTCGACCAGCGCGTGCCCGGCGACCAGGACTTCATCAACGGCGTGGTGGCCTCGCATGGCCTGCAGGAAGCCGTCGGCACGTTCAGCGCCGGCACGGTGGAAAGTTTCAAGCGCCTGATGCGGCTGGCACGCCGCTCGCCTGCGCACGCGCGTGAGGCGCTGAGCACCAGCACGATCGTCAAGTTCCACGGCCAGCCCCGCATGCAAGACGTGTTCGGTCGCTGGCCCTACCTGTGGCGCGTTCGGCTCAAGGAACTCGCTCACGGCCACTGGCGGCCGGCACTGCCGGTAGACGAACTGCGGCAGGCCTGGGGCGGAACGCCCGAAGGCGCGCGATGACAGCTCGCCGCCACCGGCTTCTTATTCTTCGCGGGGCTCCGTATCCATTTCAGGCCCGACGACGAGATCTTCGTCCAGCTCGTCGAGCTGATCGTCGATCGTTTCGAAACTCACAGGCTCGTCGTCCGCCTCCAACGGCCAAAGCTCGACGACGCCATTGCTGTTGAATACGAGCTGAACGCTGTGGCTCTTGCACAGCTCATCCAGGTCCGCGAGGAAGGAGGTGGCCTGGGTGCTGAGTGAATCTGACATGGCGGCCTCTGATCTCAGTTGAGGAGGGCCTACTTTGGCTTGGTTGGGTGACGGTGCTGCGACACATTCGCCGACCATCGAGGCGACCGACCCGTTGCAAGGCATCAGCCGCGCCCTCGCCCGCCGCGCTTCCAAGCGCGCACAGCCTGATCCCATGCGCGCAGTCGTTCGTCCAATGGCTCGGCATTGGGGCCGGACGTGGTGGCGATCAGCTGGTCGAGCAGGATCTGCTGGTCCGTGCTCATGCGCTGTGGAAATATCGGCGAGATGCGGATCACCTGATCGCCGCGTGGACCACGGCGCTCGACCGGAAAGCCGTGGCCACTCAGCCGATAGCTAAGTTGGTCGCGTTGCAGTTGAATCGTCTGCAGGCCCTCGAGGGTGGGCACGTCGACAGGCCGGTTCGCGATCCACGCGAACCCATCGACCGGGACGTCGCACCGAAGCGTGCCATCTTTGTCGAGCTTGAAGAGATCACTCTTGCGCACAGCGACGCGAATGCTCAACTCGCCGGACAGCGAGCCTGCTCTGCC
Source organism: Ideonella sp. P3_A4 (assembly GCF_056403075.1). NCBI lineage: Bacteria > Pseudomonadati > Pseudomonadota > Betaproteobacteria > Burkholderiales > Sphaerotilaceae > Ideonella > Ideonella sp. P3_A4. The sequence goes on from NZ_JBFUGE010000516.1 coordinate 4,311, forward strand.
GTGACGTCCGTCCACGCTGAGC
>NZ_JBFUGE010000517.1:0-4317 GCF_056403075.1 Ideonella sp. P3_A4
GGTCACCCGGTGCCAGCGTCCAGGCGCGGCTCAGCGTGGCAATCGTTTCGCTGACGCTCCAGATCAGGTCCGACAAGTCGCCGGTCTGGCGGCGCTGGCCGTTCACGTCGAGCGTGATCGCACCCTTCAGCAGCTCGCCGGTGCCAACCTTCGGGTGGATGGCGCCGATCGGCGCGCTGTGGTCGAAGCCCTTGCCGATGCTCCACGGCCGGCCTTGCTTCTTCATGTCGTTCTGCAGGTCGCGCCGGGTCATGTCCAGCCCGATCGCGTAGCCCCAGATCAGCTCGGCGGCGCGCTCCACCGGCACGTCGCGCCCGCCTGCCCCCAACGCCACCACCAGCTCGATCTCGTGGTGCAGGTTGCTGGTCATCGGCGGGTAGGCCATGCGGCCGATCTGGCCGTCGGCCACCGGCAGTACCGCGTCGGCCGGCTTCATGAAGAAGAACGGCGGCTCGCGGCCGGTGTGGCCCATCTCGACCGCGTGCTCGGCGTAGTTGCGGCCGACGCAATAGATGCGGTGAACAGGGAACGAACGCCCATCGGTGACGGGCACGGCGGCCACGGTGGGCGGCTGGATCACGTAGGTCATGGCAGGTCTCCGAATCGGTTGATGATGCCACGGCACCGTTGCCACTTCGGAGCTCAAGGCCCGCGTATTCAGAGGCCCTACACTGCCGCACCATGTTCACGGACCGCACCATCGTTCACTGTCGCGCCTGTGGCACCAAGGTCAACTACGTGGTGCCCGCAGACGACAACCGCCCACGCGCGGTTTGCCCCCACTGCGCGACCATCCACTATGAAAATCCGCTGAACGTGGTGGGCACGGTACCGGTCTGGCAAGACCAGGTCCTGCTGTGCCGCCGCGCCATCGAACCACGCCATGGTTTGTGGACGCTGCCGGCCGGCTTCATGGAGCTGGGCGAGACCACCGCCGAGGGCGCACTGCGCGAAACCGACGAGGAAGCCGGTGCGCATGTGGAACTCGAAGGCCTGTTCACCGTACTGAATGTGGTGCGCGTGGGCCAGGTGCATCTGTTCTACCGCGCCCGCATGACCGACACGCACCTGAACCCGGGCAGCGAGACGCTGGAAGCCCGCCTGTTCCGCGAAGACGAAATCCCTTGGGACGAGTTGGCCTTTCGCACCGTGCGCGAGACATTGATCCGATATTTCGCTGACCGCAAGGCCGGCCAGTTCAGCATCCACTGCGCCGATATCGCCTGAACGGCCGCTGATCGGCCGGTCCCAGCCCTGCGTCGATACAGAACAATGACCGACACCACGCAGACCCCGCCCGCCACGCCACCTGCCTCGCCGGTGCCCACCGGTGCAGGGCCGCAGCGCGCCGCCGCACCGGCGGCCGAGCGCCTGCGCGAAGACCTGCTGCAAACCGACGCCCTGCTCGACTGCCTGGTCGAGATCTGCCGCTTGCATGGCCACAGCGCCACCCGCGCGTCGCTCGCCGCCGGCCTGCCGCTGGTCAACGGGCGCCTGACGCTGGACCTGGCCGAACGGGCCGCCGCACGCGCCGGCATGTACACGCGGCTGGAGCGCGTGGGCGCGGAAGCGGTCGAGCCAGCCGCGCTGCCGGCCATCCTGATCCTGAAGGACAACAAGGCCTGCATCCTGCTCGGCTGGGAAGCCGGCGAGGCGCGTGTGCTGCTGCCCGAAACCGGCCAGGGCACGGTGACGCTGTCAGCCGAAGAGCTGGCCCGCCGCGCTACCGGCCTGGTGCTGCATGTGCGGCCGCATTTCCGTTTCGACGCTCGTGCGCCAGAGGTCCGGGCCACGCGCGAGGGCCACTGGTTCTGGGGCGCCCTGCTGTCCCAGCGCTTCGTCTATCGCGACATCTTGTGGGCCGCTGCGCTGATCAACCTGTTCGCGATCGCCAGCCCGATCTTCACGATGAACGTGTACGACCGCGTGGTGCCCAATGCCGCAGTCGAGACGCTGTGGTCGCTGGCCATCGGCATGACGCTGGTGCTCGGCGCCGACCTGCTGCTGCGCAAGCTGCGCGGCCGTTTTGTCGACGAGGCCAGCGCGCGCATCGACATCCAGATCTCAGCCACGCTGATGGAGCGGGTGCTGGGCATGCGGCTCGAGCACCGGCCCGAGTCGGTGGGCTCGTTCGCCTCCAACCTGCGCGGCTTCGAGCAGGTGCGTGACCTGATCGCTTCGTCCACCGTCACCGCGTTGATCGACCTGCCGTTTGCGCTGCTGTTCTTGCTGGTCATCACCGTCATCTCGCCGTGGCTGGCGATCCCGGTGGTGCTGGGCTTCGGCGCGGTGCTGGCATCGGGCTGGCTCATCCAGGCCAAGATGCATGCGCTGGCCGAGACGACCTACCGCGCCTCGGCCGCGCGCAATGCCACACTGATCGAAGCGCTGACCGGCATCGAGACCATCAAGACCCAAGGCGCCGAGGGCACGATCCAGGCGCGCTGGGAGCGAGCCAACGTCTTCCTGGCCGGCGCCAACGTGAAGATGCGGGCTCTGTCGGCCGGGGCCAACTACTTCACCAACTGGTCGGTGCAGATGGTGACGGTGGTCACCGTGGTGGCCGGTGTCTACCTTATCGGCGAACGCATGGTGACGATGGGCGGCCTGATCGCCTGCGGCATGTTGTCTTCGCGCGCGCTGGCGCCGGCGGGGCAGATCGTGGCGCTGCTGATGCAGTATCAAGGCGCACGTACGGCGCTGGGCGGGCTGGAAAAGATCATGGCCCAGCCGGTCGAGCGAGCCGAAGGCACGGCCTACATCCACCGCGCGAAGCTGCGCGGCGAGATCGAGTTCCGCGGCGTCAGCTTCAACTACCCCGGCCGCACCGACAACGCGATCGAGAACCTGTCGCTGAAGATCAAACCCGGCGAGCGCGTGGCACTGATCGGCCGCGTCGGCTCGGGCAAGAGCACGCTGCAGCGGCTTATGATGGGCCTGTACCGGCCGAGCGAAGGATCGGTGCTGCTGGACGGCATCGACCTGAATCAGTTGGACCCGGCGGACCTGCGCAAGAACGTGGGCTGCGTGTCGCAAGACGTGCTGCTGTTCTACGGCTCGCTGCGCGAGAACATCACCTTCGGCTTGCCCTACGCTGACGATGGCTCGGTGGTGGCCGCGGCCGAGGTGGCGGGCCTGGCCGAGTTCGTCAACCGTCATCCGCACGGCTTTGACATGAACGTCGGCGAGCGTGGCGAGCGCTTGTCCGGCGGACAGCGTCAAAGCGTGGGCCTGGCCCGCGCGGTGCTGCACAACACCCCGGTGTTGCTGCTGGACGAACCGACCAGCGCGATGGACTTTTCGACCGAAGCGACCATCACCAAGCGCCTGACCGAGTTCACGACCGGCAAGACTGTCGTGCTGGTGACGCACCGCACCTCGCTGCTGGCGCTGGTCGACCGCGTGGTGGTCATTGATGGTGGCAAGGTCGTTGCCGACGGGCCGCGTGACCGCATCATGGAAGCCCTGCAGAGCGGCCGGATTGCGAGGGCGGCATGAGCATTGAGACGCCAACCAGCCCGCCCCCCGCGCCAACCAGCCCACCTGCCAACGTCCAGGTGACGACGGTGCAGACGAACTTGCCGGCCACCGGCACCCCATCGGTCGGCCCCGCACCGGCAACGTCACCGCCGCCTGTCGGCTGGCGAAAGATCGCTCGCGCTATCGGGTTGGCGCTCGGCGGCGCCGAAGAGCCGAACCTGATGCCCGGCATGAGCGACTTCGAGCGTGCCGCTGAGGGCGTGATGTCGCGCCAGGCCACCCGGCGCGCGCAGCACATCGTGCGCATCACGCTGGTGGTGGTCGTGGTGCTGCTGGTCTGGGCCGCTTTCGCCCGGGTCGACGAGGTGACGCGCGGGGAAGGCCGTGTCGTGCCGTCGCGCCAGCTACAGGTGCTGCAGTCGCTGGACGGCGGCGTGGTGGCCGAAATCCTGGTACGTGAAGGGCAACAGGTCGAAGCCGGCCAACTGCTGCTGCGCATCGACGAGACCCGCGCCACCTCGGGCGTGCGCGAGAGCGCGGCCCAGGGCTTTGCGCTGCGCGCTCGCGTAGCCCGCCTGCGCGCGCTGGGCGAAGGCTCTACCTTCAAGCCGCCCGAGCCGAGCGACGAAGAGGAGCGCCGCATCCTGGACGACGAAAAGCGGCTGTACGAATCGAAGCTGAGTGAGCTGAGCACGCTGATGTCGATCAGCCGCCAGCAACTGATGCAGCGCGAGCACGAGCTGATCGAGGCCCAGGCCAAGCGCAACGCCGCCCTGCGCGGGTTGGAGTTGGCACAGCAGGAGCTGAACCAGACCCGGCCGCTGCTGGCCACCGGCG
>NZ_JBFUGE010000518.1:0-4312 GCF_056403075.1 Ideonella sp. P3_A4
ACCCCATCCATCGGCGAGCTGACGTTTGGCGTGTCGCTCAAACTGCCGCCGTGACAGCAGGCGCGGCCGTGCACGTTGAACGAGCTGACACGTTGCCCATCGCCAGACCATCTCCACCCCTCGTCAAGGCGAATCAAGGTTCGAATGAATTCTCGACGCCGAGCGGCAGACACTGCGCGACGGGGTCACCTCTAGCTGTTGTGTCAACTCGTCCTCCATATGATTCAACTCGCCCACGGGTGGGCATCGGCGGTGCATGGCTCCCCATCCATTGAGGGCCACTCTTGTCGCGGTGTCTGTGCGGTAGCGCACATAAGCGGGTCAAGCCGGTTGACCCAGGGCTTCTCATGGTCGTGGTCCGCAACCGCGTCAGGCCTGGCGATTGCTGAACCTCTTGGCGGCACGTCGCCGCGAATCTCTCCAGGAGACAGCAATGGCATCGCAAAACGGCACGCCCAGTGGCAATCAAGGTCAAGGCATTCAGCCCAACGCCGCCCAGAACGACTCCGAACGGCGCAACGACGGGCAAGGGCTCGGCGCCGATAAGACCCAGCGTCAACAAGATCAAACCCAAGACTCTGGCCGATCTGGCCAGATGCAGGATCGGAAGGACGCTCCGGTCCTTCAGCAGGGGACCACGCAAACCGATCCGCGTGGTGCGGGGCAGCAGTCTCAGACCGGCGCGAGCGGAAAGCAGCAGGGCAGTGGCCGCCCCGACCAGGAAGGCGCGGATGAACGCGGCATCCAGTCGGGCAGCCAGGACCGTCCCGCTGGCCAACAGTCTCAAGACGCAGGCAAGGGCGGGCAACAGAAAGGCCAAGCGCAGCCCGGGCAAAACCCGCAGGCCGGACAGAGCCAACAAGGTGACCCAAAACGCCCTGACCAGAATGATCAAGCCGGAAGCGGCCAAGGGCGCAGTGGTCAAGAGCGTCAAGGCGGCTGATCCGCAAAGCTTGCACGCCTAATACCCCCGAACAACGGCGCTCTGAGGAGCGCCATTTTTGATTCGGCACAGAGCCGATATGCACTCAACTCTGACCGACCTCAAGCCGGCGCAAAGCGCCTCGGTGTCTCCTGAAAGGTCACAGCGATGTACTTGATCCAGGTGTTGCTGCTGCACGCCCAGGGATGCAGGGGCGGCACAGCAGTTGCCCTGAGAAGGCGGACGCACGTCGCGTCATAGGAGACATCATGGTTCAAGGGAACAAGCGCTCTTCGCCGAGCAAGACAGCCACCAAGAAGTCGGACGCTGCGCCTGACGCGATCAAGCTGCTGACGACCGATCATGCCGAAGTCAAAGCGATGTTCAAGGCCTACCAGGAACTGGTAACTGCGGAAGCCGAAGAAGACGAGCGTCTGGCTCTGGCCACGCAGATCTGCGATGCACTCACGGTACACGCGACCGTGGAAGAGGAAATTTTCTACCCCGCCGCCCGCGAGGAACTCGAAGAGCAGGATCTGCTGGATGAGGCCGAGGTTGAGCATGCCAGTGCCAAGGACCTCATTGCACAGATTCAGTCCATGGAGCCATCGGAAGCCCTGTACGACGCAAAAGTCAAAGTGCTTGGGGAGTACATCGAGCACCACGTGAAGGAAGAGGAGGGCGAGCTATTTCCGAAGATGCGTAAGTCAGAGGCCGATCTGAAGGCCCTCGGCGAAGAGATGCATGCTCGCAAGCAAGAGCTTGCGGTACAGCTTGCTGAACAACCGGACGAATAGTCAGCAGGCTTGCGCCAAAAAGAGATGCGCGCCATTGGCGCGCTCTTGCTTTACAGAAGACGCTAACAACGTTCCGGCCCGGCACACCAAGGAAGCCACCCTATTGCGGTGAGCGGGCATGCGGACTGCCATAAGCTCATGCCGTTTTGGCGCTCTTAAGGATGGTCATGAACAACCTTACCGATTCCCCGCTCATCCCCGCCGACGATTGGAAGATCAGCGCAGTCCCTTCATCCGAAACACCCGCGTCGTCAAAGCCCGACACCGAAAATGGGGCCTCCGTTGCGACCCATCTGATGCAGAACGTGGTCCAAGAAGCCCACGAATCGATCGACCACTTCGCCAGCAGCATCACGCCCACCGTCCAGTCGTTGGAAGAGAGCCTGTCCGACGCGAAGAACCTGGTGCATGCGAAGAAGGTTCAGCTGAGCGAAACGCGCGCGGCATGGGCAGAGAGCCTGCGCGGCCCGGTGCGCGGCAACCCGTTGATCGCGGTTGCGGCGGCATTGGCGTTGGGTGCGGCTATCGGCCGTGTCACCCGTTGACCTCCGCACAGCACCGCTGTGGCGAGTGCCCTTTGCGCTTCGCGCTGTCAAAGCCCATCCAAGGAGTTTCATGTCGAATCCATGGCTGAAGAAGAACCCTTTCATGAGCATGTGGCTGAGCAGTGCGAACCGGATGGCAGCGCCGTTGCGCAGTCAAGCCACAGCACACGTCAAGCGGCAGATGAGTACCGCGGTAGCTGACGCGTCCCGGGAAAGTCTCAAGCTATGGTTTGGCGCCTTACCGCCGGTGGCCAGCAAGAGCAAGTCCAGAAAAAAGCGCCGATAGGCGCGGGATGCTTGCCTGCACGCTGACAAGACATAGGCCGCCGGGCAATCGATTCCTACAAACGCATCCAGATGGCTCGATTGCGGGGCCGGTATTGGGGGTGAGCATTTTTCAACGCAAGAGTGGGTGCCAGATACCTTGTCCTCCCCAAACGAGCCAGCTGGTCAGCTTCGAGTCGTTGTTGTTGACGACAACGTCGACGCAGCCGAGACTTTGAAGGTCCTGCTCGAGATAAATGGCTGCACCGCGTTCGCCGCCTTTGACGGCGAAGCTGGACTTCATGCCATCAGCAAGTTCAAGCCGCATTTGGTCATCGCTGATCTGAACATGCATAAGCTGGATGGCCGGGAGTTGGTCGCGCTTGCCCGAAAGCTTCCAGAGGGTCGCACGGCCACTTTCGTTTGCCTGTCCGCCGCCTCCAAATTGCAGGAGGAGGCGTCGTGTCTCGAGGCGGGCTTCGATACCTATGTCCAGAAGCCCATCAGCTTGGAGATGTTGTATGCGCTGATCGGCGCAGCTCGCAGTTTCAAGTAAGGGCGCACATGAAGGCAGCGTGTCGAACACGCCCACAGCGCACTCGGCTTTGGTTCAAGCGCCTGGGGATATCAGGGTTCGCGCAGCAAGCGCGCCACGAACACGGTCTCGTTCTGATTGGAGCGAACCTGGATGTCGCCGCCGTGCGCCTTGGCGACCGCGCGCGCGATGTATAGACCCAGTCCGAGGCCGGTGTCGCTGGTGGGTTCACCGCGATGCAGGCCGCGCTTGAGCGGGTCGAAGATGCCTTCCAGCTTCTGTGGATCGATCTGCTCGCCTTGGTTGTGCACCTCGACGATCAAGTCCTCTGCTTGACCCGCCACGACCACTCGCACGGGCGCGTCCTGCGAGCCATATTTCAGGGCGTTGCCCACCAGGTTGTCGAGCATACGCTGCAAGCACACTGCGTCCCATGACCCAACGGCGGACCCGTGCACCTGTAGCTCGATGAGCCGCTCGGGGTGAGCCGCCCGAAGCTGCAAGATCTCTTGTTCGAAGAGCTCGGCCATGTCCGCGGGCTGTCGATTGATCGGAATGCCCAGGCCTAATGTGACCCGGTTGAAGGCGACCAGGTCGTCCAGTAGCAACTGCATGCGCTTGCCGCTCGTCATGAGGCGGGCCGCCGCTTCGGACACCGTTGTGCCGACGTGAGCCCGAGCGAGATATATCGCAGTCATCTGGATGGCCTGCAGCGGCGTGCGCATGTCGTGTCCGAGCATGCCCAGGAAGAGATTGCGAGCCTGCTCGACGCGCTCGGTGTAGAAGGTCACAGATTCAGTCAGCGCCTGGTCGATCGCTTCGTTGAAGCGAACGATGTCGTGTACGTGCGGTGTTTGAGATTCGCAGGCCTCGAACCACAGTCGCAGCACGCTGGCCCGCAGTGCTCGGTATTCGCTGACCATCTGGTTGATGTCGAAGCCGCTTTGCGCGCGCAGCAGCCCGTGAGTCTCTGCTGCGGTTTCCGGTGCGCCGAGCAGCTGCGGTGCGTCGTCGCGCGACTTGGCCTGCTGCTCAGCGCCCGTCTGCGACGTCGAAAGGTCCTTCGCGATCGCCTGCAGGATCTGCTTGGCATGGTCGCGCAGGGCGAGACGCGTCATCGTGTTAGCGGCCGGGAGCCGGGTGGCGGCGAACGCCTCCCATTCGGCAATGATTCGTTCGATGTCGCGAAGAATGAAGTCCGCCAACCGCATGGCACCTCCGAGGTGTGAGCCCAAGAGGATAGCGCCAG
>NZ_JBFUGE010000519.1:0-4309 GCF_056403075.1 Ideonella sp. P3_A4
CCTGTGGGCGAAGATTGGTCMTCGCTACTATATCTACACCAATCTGCAGAACATCGCCGAGCGTGAGACCTCGGGTGTTGACGTTGACGCACGTTTGCGCTTGGGCGAAACCGCGGTCGGTAAGGTCGCGCTGCGTAACTTGTTGACCTACTACTCGTCGGACAAGTCGCGTCAGGCCAAGGGCGAAGAGTATGCGGAGTACTTGGGTACCTACGCCAAGCCCTATTTCCGAAATGCATTCTCTGCGACGACCGAACTGGGTGCCTGGACTCTGTCAGGTACCTGGAAGACGGTGGGGGGGTTCTGGGATTCGGACCAATCATTCCCTGATGCCGTCGCTGCTTCGGGCCATCGCAAAGTGGGTACGTTCGAAGAGCTCGACCTGCAAGCACAGTACTCCGGTTTTGCCGGCCTGGAGCTGACCGCCGGCGTAAAGAACGCGCTGAACCGGATGCCTCCGCTGAGCCTGCAAAACGGTACTGACAACACCTATACTCAGCAAGGCTTCGCCGAACTGTATTCGTCCCGCGGTCGCTTCTTCTACTTGGGTGTCAAATACGCTTTCCGATGATCTAGTGTCGGCGTAGTGAAAAGGGGTGCCCGCTCGGCACCCCTTTTTTTGGTTCTGCGTCTATTTTCCGCAGCAAGCTAACCTTCCGCTTCCGGGCTTGATGCTGGCCATTATTCGTTGCAATGTGGTGTGGGGGTGTTTCTTGAATTCAAGACGTTAGTGATCTCGGATGCGAGGCCGCATTTCAATAGATGCTATCGATCGCGTAGCAACGTAACTCCAGGCCTAGAAATTAAGTTGTTTCCAAGTCGTGTCCACTCTCGTCATCGTTGCTGTGCCCCTAAGGCTTCAGTAGGAATGAGCTGTCTGGTGTGCATTTTGAAGAGAAAATCTCCTATCGCTGAAGGTTAAGCGAGTCAAGTGGTATGAATACCAAGTGATCGCTGGCCGGTGCGCATCAGGTAGGCAGTTCTTCGGCTCATTGGCGTTGTTGCGCTCGATTTCGCTGTGTTGGCGCAACAGATACTTCCATTTTGGAGGTGTTAGAGGGTTTCCCGCTAGTTCCCCATAGATGGGGTGCCTTGACAATTCGGCTGCGTGTTTTCGAGGCGGGTGCACTCTGGCTTCACAAGACCGGCATGCAACTTGCTTCGTGGCAGGGTTTATCCATTAGCCTTCCCTTACTCAGGAGTGGTACGTATGTTCCAGAAAACAAAGCTCAACACGAGCTTGCTGCTTGCCTTTGGTGGCGGGCTGATCCTGGCGTCCGGCGCGGTGTCCGCGCAAGAGCGCGTCGAGATCACCGGTTCCCGCATCAAGACGGTTCAAACCGAAGGCACCTCGCCAGTCGTCGTGCTGGGCAAGGAAGCGATTGCGCTGGAAGGTGTTCGCAACGCCGAACAACTGTTGAACAATCTGCCCCAGGTCTTTGCTGACCAAGGGGGCAGCGTGTCGAACGGGGCCACCGGTACCGCGACAGTGAATCTGCGCAATTTCGGCGCCGACCGCACTCTGGTGCTGGTTAACGGCCGTCGGCTGCCCGCTGGCAGCCCGCGCGCACTGGCCGCCGACTTGAACCAAATCCCGGTGTCGCTGATCAAGCGCGTCGAGGTGCTGACCGGTGGCGCATCGGCCATCTATGGTTCGGACGCCGTTGCTGGCGTAGTGAACTTCATCCTCGACGACAAATTCGAGGGTGTGCAAATCGACCTGAACCACGAGTTCTACAACCATTCGCAGCACACCAGCCAGGGCGTCAAGGATGCCAACGAGGCCCGCGGCTTCAAGCTGCCTGGCGACAAGGGTTCCGACGGTAAGGTTACCGACTTCAACTTGACGGTCGGTGGCAACTTTGCGGACGGCAAGGGCAATGCGACCCTGTACCTAGCGCACAAGACCGAAGATGCGCYGCTGCAGTCCGAGCGCGATTTCTCAACCTGCGCACTGGGTTCCAGCACTGACGGTTGGGCTTGCGGTGGTTCGTCCACGAGCTTCCCGGGTCGTTTCAAGAACCTGAACACTGGTGAGAACTGGACAATGAACTCGGACGGCAGTGTCCGTGCGTTCGTCACGGCGACCGACCAGTACAACTTCTCGCCGTTGAACTACTTCCAGCGTCCGTCGGACCGCTACGTTGCCAACGCGACGGCGCACTACGACCTAGCGGACTGGGCCCGCGTGTACGCTGAGTTCGGCTTCCACGACGACCATACCGTCGCTCAGATTGCCCCTAGCGGCATCTTCTATGGCGGCTTTGCTACGCCGGCCACCTTCGACAACCCGCTGATCACTGCGGCGTGGAAAAACGCCCTGGGCCTGAACGCTTCGGGCGACTCCACTGACTTGTACATCGGTCGCCGTAACGTCGAAGGCGGTGGCCGTCAAGACGACATCCGTCACACGTCGTTCCGCACGGTGCTCGGTGTGAAGGGCGACATCGGTGACTCATGGAGCTATGACGTGTCAGCGATGGTCGGCAAGGTCATCTATCAAGAGACCTACAAGAACGACTTCTCCAATACGCGTCTGCTGCGTGCCCTGGACGTCGTCACCGATCCGGCGACCGGCCAGGCTGCTTGCCGCAGCTTCGTCGACGGCACCGACACCTCTTGCGTGCCTTACAACATCTGGTCGCCAGGCGGCGTGACGCCGCAAGCGCTCGCCTACCTGCAGACCCCGGGCTTCCAGAAGGGCTTCACCTCGACCGAGGTCCTGTCGGCTTCGATCAACGGTGACCTGACGTCGTACGGCGTCAAGACCCCGTGGGCCAAGAGCGGMTTGGGTGTCGCGGTCGGTGTCGAGCATCGCACCGAGGAGCTGGACCTGAGCACCGACGCCGAGTTCACGACGGGCGACTTGGCCGGTCAAGGCGGCCCGACCATTGGCCAGAGCGGCAGCTTCTCCGTGACGGATATCTTCACCGAACTGCGCATGCCGCTGATCGAGAAGGCCCCGTTCGCTGAGCTGCTGGCCGTCAATGCTAGCTACCGCTTTTCTGACTACAGCCGTGACGTGACGACCAGTACCTGGGGCCTGGGTCTCGAGTGGGCACCGATCAACATGTTCAAGGTCCGCGCCAGCGCACAGAAAGCCACACGCGCTCCGAACCTCGTCGAGCTGTACTCGCCGGCGGGTCTGGGTTTGTACGACAACCGCCAAGGCGATCCTTGCGCAGGCGATGCGCCTGCTGCGTCGCTCGAAGAGTGCGCGCGGACTGGCGTGACCGCCGCTCAGTACGGTCACATCGATCCCAGCCCGGCCGGTCAGTACAACGCCCTCTTTGGTGGTACAGCGAGCCTGAAGCCCGAAACGTCCAACAGCTGGACGCTGGGCTTCGTCTTGAATCCCATCAAGGACATGAACCTGACCTTCGACTATTTCAACCTGAAGGTCGACGACATCATTGGTTCGAGCCCGATCGGTATCTTGAACGCCTGTCTGAACTCGGGTGACGCCGCGTTCTGCGACCTGATCCATCGCGGCGGYGACGGTTCGCTGTGGACCGGGACCAGCAACATCGAGGCGCTGAACCAGAACCAGTCGTACAAGAAGACCGCAGGTCTGGACGTCGGTGCTGACTATGCGCTGCGTATTGGTGACATGGGGCGAGTGGACTTCTCCTTCAAGGGTACGTGGCTGCAGAGCTTCAAGGCCGAGGATGTGCCGGGTTCGGGTGAGTACGACTGCGCTGGCTACTACGGTGATCTGTGCGGTACGCCTGCACCGAAGTGGCGTCACAGCATGCGCACGACGTGGCGCTCGCCGTGGAACGTCGACTTGACGCTGAACTGGCGCTATATCGACGCAGTCAAGGTTGACTCTTCCAGCTCGAATCCGCTTCTGCACTACGAAGACGGCATCAACGATCTGACGAAGAAGCTGTCCGCTCAGAACTACTTCGACATCGGCGCGAGCTACAAGGCCACCAAGAACATCACGTTGTCGGCTACGATCAACAACGTGCTAGACAAGGATCCCCCGTTGCGTGACAGTGGCGCTGGCTTGGTGAACGGCAACACCTACCCGGTGGTGTACGACGCACTGGGTCGTCGCGTGTCGCTGACGCTGAACGCCAAGTTCTGATCAATTGCCGGCGCAAGCCGGATCAACAAGGCAAGGGGGTCGCTGCGGCGACCCCTTTTTCATGTGCATGACCCGTCCTACCCTGCGTTGACACCCTGACCTTGCAGAAAAAGGGCAGGTGTCATGGAGTCGAGGGAAGGGCGCACGCCGCGCGACTACACGGAGGCTTTTAAGCTGGCAGTGGTGGCGCAGGTGAAAAAGGGGGAACTGACATAC